>NZ_JAKFWN010000024.1:0-166967 GCF_021731865.1 Raskinella chloraquaticus (SeqCode)
TGGTCAGGCCGAGCGCATCATTCGCGGGATCGAGAACGATGCGCGCTCGGCCGGTGATCGCATGCGTGCCATCCAGCAGGCGCTGGAAGAAAAGAAGCGCAGCACCAATTCAAATGGCGACAAGGAAGTTGCATTGCGTGCGCTGGAGCGCGAAGCAAAAGCACAGCGCGATCTTCTCGAGGACTGGCTTGCGCTTTATCGCGATGCTGCCGCGCGCGATTCCCTTGACGCGCGCGCTGCCAATGCCCGTGTCGTATCACGTGCCGAACCGGGGAATATTCCTGTCTTTCCCAAGAAGCTTCCAATCGTCCTGATCACGATCCTGACCGTTGCGTCGGTCGCTGTCGCCGCCGTCGTCGGCATGGCTCTGACAGCGGGCGCAGGCGAGGAAAACGCCCGTGTGCAGCCGCTGGAGCGCCGCGAGCCGGAATTATCCTATCCGGTATTCGGTGCGGCTGATCCGGAGCCTGCAGTTCCAACTGGTGAGCGGATGATAGAACCTGAAGCAGCGATGGCTCTTCCCGTCGATCAGGAGGAGAGCGCTCCCGAGATTGCCCGTCGTGACACGCCAGATGAAATAGCCGCGTGGCAGGAAGATCTCGAACGTGAGAAGGACGATCACCGCGATGCGCCTTTTGCCGCCGCAGCAGCGCTCGCCCGTCCTGATGAGCAGGAGCACAGAAATTTCGGCATGGCACGACTGGCTGCTAAACTGGTCGTCGTGACGGGTGTCACCAACGCGCGCGGTGAAGCGTTGCTCACCCTTGAATTGGCTGCGGGGCTCGCCGCGCGCGGCCGGCGTGTCATCGTCCTTGATGCTCATCGCGGCGCTGAAACATTGGCTGGCGAAGTGGGAGTAACGCTCGCTCACTCCCTGTCAGATATTGCCACAGGCCGGATCGGGCTCGCTGCAGCAATCCAGCCCATTCCGGGCATGGCTGCGCATCTGCTTGGCGACGGGGGCGCCGATTCCGATGCGCTCGATTTTTCCACCCCGCGCCTGTCGATGGCGCTGGAGGCGCTAGGATTGAGCTATGACAGCGTGCTGGTCCGTGTTGCCTCACTGGGGCAGGGCCGCGATCTTGTACGCCACGCTGGCGGCGCCGCAACGATTGCCATCGAAGCGCCCGACGCAGACGATCCTCTGGCGAAGGCCGCCGAACGGTCGCTGGCACTTGCGGGCGTTGGCGACATTCTCATTCTGCCGCGACAGGAAAGAAACCGGACATCAGCGGCTCGCCGCGCCGCTTAAGGCCAAGCTGTCAACCGCGATGTCGCAAAGGCCAGGCGGTGGGCAAGGCTTGTGAGCTGCGGTCGGGCTTTGATGAAGGCTTTCACAGTGTGAGCGGCACCCAGCCCGGCGCCGGCAATCTGCCCGCTGAATGTCAGCGGGTAAATGACATCGCGCAGTTCGACGGGGGCGGGCAGCCAGCGGCGTTTGTACTCGGCATCACCAGTGCCAAAATCTACCGATGTGAAGCCAGCGGCGCAGAGGTCGCGCATGATGAAGTCAACCAGGATATCGCCGGGAGAATAGGCGGCAAATAAATCCTGTTCGCTTGAAATGATCATCATCGAAAAATGATGGTCGCGCTGGAGCCCTGCGCTGACACCGATCACCTGATCGTCGACTTTGATGTACCAGAGGACGAAATGAGGATCGCCCGCCAATGTGCGGTAAAAGCCGTCCACCGCCGCGTCACCGAATTCGTTGTTGATGCGTCGTTGTGCCGACCACCTGTCCTTGAGCACGCGGTAGGCCGACAAGAGGTCCAATTTTTCTTCCCGAGTGGCGGCGCGACCAATTTGCAGCTTACCCTGCGCCGCGAGTTTACGTCTCTTGCCGGCGATTTTCCGCAGCGAGTCCTTGCTTCGCAGCGAGTGCAGCGTGGCGGACACGTCGCTTGAGAGCACAGCCTGACGCGCGGGGTTGACCGATACTCGATCAGTCAAACCGCCTAGCGGATTGGCCTGTCCGCACCATGCTGCCGGCACGTGCGGCAGATAGGCCAGATCAGCCCCCGCTTTGAAAAGGCCGTCGTCAAGTGCCGCTGATATCTGTGCCGCGCCGAGGCTGGTGCATGCCTGAGCATCAAAGAGAGGCGCCATGAAATTGGCATGACTGCCGGCGATGGGCTGCGCGACCTGCCATAACCCCAGCTGGCGCAGGATGATCGGCAACAGCAATATGATGCGTCCCTGCACGTCGTGCACAGAAATCAGCCGGACCTTTTCGCGCGCTCGCGCTCCTTGCGATGACAGCCAGGCGCACGCAAACGATGTCGTCTGATAGGGCGTGGCAACAAGGCGCTGCTCGCAGTCTTGCCACATCGCCTTGCCGTGATCGTCAAACAGGCAGACAGCAGCGCGCAAGCCGGCTGCCGCCGAGGCCGCCGCATGGATGATCTTTTGGTCTACAACGCCTGCCGTCACGAAAACCCTCACCGCAAATCGTGCTGGAATATAAATCCGTACTCGCTCAGGAAGTCCTAACGGCGGGTCAGTTGCACCAGCACCGGGCAAGCGTTCAGCAAGGCGTAATCAATTGCGCCTATTCTTCGGCTCTCTTCGTTGCGAAACTGGTTTCATGGATGCGAGTTCATTTGCGTACCAACGCCATCAGGGCCGGGCTGGAGGCACTTTATTTCAGTGGTGCCCATGCTGTAGCGCAGCACTTTTTTGGCGGCGTTGGGGCAATATTGACGATGCATCGTGTGCGCGAGCGTCAGCGCGGCCAATTTCAGCCAAACGACCTGCTGGAAATCACGCCTGCCTTTCTCGAAGACGTCGTCACCGGCTTCAAGCGTGCGGGGGTGGATATTATCGACCTTGATGACGCGGTTGACCGCCTGCGTGATTCCAGCCTTGCGCGCCGCTTCGTTGTGTTGACCTTCGATGATGGATATGTCGACAATCATGCGGTCGCCTGGCACGCGCTGCGGCGGATGAAAGTGCCGTTCACGATCTATGTTCCAACCGCTTTCCCTGAAGGCCGTGGTAAATTGTGGTGGACGGCGCTTGAGCGCATCATCGCCGGCAGGGATATGATTGTCGTCGAGATCGAGGGGCAGCGCCGCCTTCTCGAAACGCGCCGGGCCGACGACAAATATCAGGCATATGCCGCGCTTCACCGCTGGTTGCGCGGCCTCTCGCCGGCCGAGCAGGAAAAGGAAATTACCAGCCTGTGCGCCTTGTACGGCGTCGATCTTGATGCGCTGTGTCGCGAACTGATCATGAACTGGACGCAAATCCAGGAGCTTGCCGGCGATCCGCGAGTGACGATCGGCGCTCATTCCGTCAATCATTTCTCTCTCGCCGGTCTGAGCGAGCAGCAGGCGCGCTTTGAAATGCGTGAGAGCGCGAACGTCATTGAAACGACAACCGGCGTACGGCCGCGCCATTTTTCATTTCCCTATGGCTGGGTGGATGCCGCTGGGCCGCGCGAATTTTGCCTGGCGCGCGAAGAGGGCTATGCAACCGCAGTCACCACGCGTCCGGGCCTGCTGTTCAGCGATCATGCCCGCCATCTGACCGCGCTGCCGCGCGTGTCGCTGAACGGACGCTTTCAGAAAAAGCGCTATATCGATGTCCTGATGTCGGGCCTGCCGACCTATGTCTATAACCGCTTCGAGCGCTGCAATGTGGCGTGACGGGTTGTGACATCGATCACGGCCTGCTCATCCACCAGATGATGAGCATCGCGACCGGCAGCCATATGGCGCCGCCAGCCAGAAAGAACAGCACGGCAAAAACACTCGGCGTGTCCGGCAGGACCCGGACCGCGATTGCCATGATGACGAGCGCGTAGATGACCGTGTAGGGGACGAGCAGGAGCGTGCCGATGAGCTTGCGTAGACGGATCGGCAATTTTGTCCCTGCGGCCATATGGCCCTCCATTTTGCTTGAGGCGATGCGCCGGCACCGCTAAACCGGGCTTCTCGATAAACGAGCGGGCACCAGATGACCACAGCCACCACCACCATGGGCCGATCTGCCGCAATTGGCCTTGACGATCAGCTCCGCCGCTTTCTTCTCGGCATGGCGGCGCTGGTGGCGGTTGCCGTCATCGTCGGTGGTGGCACGCGTCTGACTGAATCAGGATTGTCGATCACTGAATGGAATGTGGTGAGTGGTATCCTGCCACCGCTCGACGTGACGGTATGGCTCGATGAATTTGAAAAATATCGCCGCACCGTCCAGTACCGCGATCTCAATCAGGGGATGACGCTAGATGATTTCAAGATCATCTATCTTTGGGAATGGTCGCATCGGTTGATCGGTCGGGTGATCGGCACGGTTTATCTCGCCGGCTTTGTCTGGTTCTGGTGGTGTGGCGCTTATGATCGGCGCCAGCCCTTGTTTCGCCAGCTGTTGGGTGTTGGCCTGCTGATCGCCCTTCAGGGGGCCATCGGCTGGTGGATGGTGCATTCAGGCCTCTTTGATCGCGTGAATGTTGCACCCTACCGGCTGGCGATCCACCTCACGCTTGCCTGCGTCATCTTCGCTTGTCTGATCTGGTTGGCGCAATCGCGCCGCGCGCCGGCACGTCACAGTCCCCTCAGCACCTGGCAGACGCGCGGACCGCTGCTGATCGTGGCCGTGATCTTCCTGCAGATTTTCCTCGGCGCCCTGGTCGCCGGCAACCGCGCCGGTTATGTGTTCCAGACCTGGCCAACGATGGACGGCGCGCTGATACCCTCGACCCTCTTCGAGATCACGCCGCTGTGGCGGAATGTCTTTGAAAATGCGGCGCTGGTGCAATTCCTGCACCGTCTGACCGCTTATGCCTTGCTGGCCCTGGCCCTCGCCAACGCCGCCATCTGGCAGCGCGGCAATTCAGGCGCGCCAGGTCGGGCGATCGTGGTGCTCATCCTGGTATGCGGCCAGGCGGGTCTGGGTATCGCGACCTTGCTCAGCGGCATGAACCTGCTGGTGGCGCTAGGCCACCAGGCGGGATTGCTGGTCGTCCTCATTGCCGCCCTGCGGCACGCCCATGATCGCTCACGGCCTCAGGCTTTTGCGGCGACCGCAAGCGCCTGAGCGAGATCGGCGATCAGATCGTCAGCATCTTCAATCCCCACCGACAGGCGAATGACTTCCGGCCCGGCGCCCGCTGATTTCTTGGCTGCATCGGAGAGCTGACGATGGGTGGTCGAGGCGGGATGAATGATGAGCGAGCGCGTATCGCCGATATTGGCCAGATGGGAAAAGAGCTTGACGTTTGAAACAACAGCGACGCCGGCTTCATACCCGCCCTTGACGCCAAAGGTGAACACCGCGCCCGCACCCTTTGGCAGATAGGTTTGCGCCAGCCCATGATGCCGGTCGCCGGGCAATCCGGCGTAGTTCACCCACTCGACCTCGCCATGCTGTGACAGATAGTTGGCAACCTTGAGCGCATTGTCGCAATGGCGCTGCATGCGCAGCGGAAGCGTTTCGATGCCGGTCAGGATCTGGAAGGCGTTGAAAGGCGAGATGCAGGGCCCTAGATCGCGCAGGCCGAGAACCCGGCAGGCGATGGCAAAGGCAAAATTCCCGAACGTCTCATGCAGAACCATGCCCGAATAATCAGGGCGCGGCTCGCAGAGGGCCGGATAGCGACCCTCGCGTGACCAGTCGAAATTGCCTGCATCCACAATCGCGCCACCCAGCGAATTGCCATGGCCGCCCATGAATTTGGTGAGCGAGTGGACGACAATATTGGCGCCATGCTCGATGGGGCGGCACAGATAGGGAGTCGCCATCGTGTTATCGACAATGAGCGGCACGCCGGCCCGCTTGGCCACGGCCGCAATTGCCGCGATGTCGCTCACGCGCCCGCCGGGGTTTGCCAGGCTTTCAATGAAGATTGCCTTGGTCCGCGGAGTGACGGCTTTTTCAAACGCGCTGATATCGTCCATGTCGACGAATTTCGCTGTCCAGCCGAATTTCTTGAATGAATGGGTGAACTGGTTGACCGAGCCGCCGTAAAGCTGGCGGGCGGCGATAAACTCGTCTCCTGGTTCCATCAGCGTATGGAAGACGATGAGTTGCGCGGCATGGCCGGAGGCTACCGCCAGACAGGCTGTGCCGCCCTCTAACGCTGCCACGCGTTCTTCCAGGACCGCCTGCGTGGGGTTGCCGATGCGCGTGTAGATATTGCCGAAGCTTTGCAGGCCGAAAAGGGCAGCAGCATGCTCGACATCATCAAAGACAAAGCCTGTGGACTGGTAGATCGGCGTGACACGCGCCCCGGTCGTCGGGTCAGGCTGGGCGCCGGCGTGGATGGCAAGCGTTGAAAAACCGGGCTGATGATCACTCGTCACAATGCAACTCCTTGGTCGGTTGACGTCTTACTACAAGCGCAGCCTGGGTCACGGGCAGCTATTGTTGCGGCGAATTTACGGCTTGTCGCGCCGGCTGGCGAGGCCCAATTGCTGGAAGCCTTTGCCGTGGAGCGTGGCGCGTTTTGACGATAGAACCCGCGAATTGACACCAACCCAGCCGATTTCCCCTGAAAGCCGGCCGAACTCGATCTTCGGGCAGCGATTCATGACGATCTTGATTCCGTGCTCTTGCGCCAGCGCCGCCGCCTCATCGTTGCGCACGCCTAATTGCATCCAGATGGCCTTGGGTAAAGGCTGGAGCGCCAGCGCGTCCTGCACAACCCCCAGAGCTGCCTCGGAATTGCGGAAGATGTCGACCATATCGATGGCAACCGGTACTGCACCTAGACTTGCATAGGTCATACACCCGGCGATCTGTTTGCCGGCGTGGCCGGGGTTGACGGGATACACATCGTACCCCTTCTGCGCGAGGTAGCGCACGACGAAGAAAGACGGGCGCGCCGCATTGGCCGAAGCGCCGACGACGGCAATCGTCTTCACCTCATCAAGCAGATCGCGGATGTAGTTGTCTGCATAATGATCATGGTCCATGCGTCAGTTGCCGCTCCACTCGGGCGCCCGCTTTGCGAGAAACGCGCCGATTCCTTCTTCGGCGTCGCGCGCCAGCATGTTGTCCGTCATCACCTGGCTTGCATAGGCATAGGCTTCTTCCAGCCCCATCTCGGCCTGGCGATAGAAGGCCTCCTTGCCGATCTTGATCGTGAGCGGTGAGCGCGCGGCAATCGAGGCCGCGAGTTTTGTGGTTTCCGCCCGCAAGAGCGTTGCCGCCACGACGCGATTGACAAGCCCGATGCGGCACGCCTCCTCGGCCGAGACGACGTCTCCGGTCAGCAACATGTCCATCGCCTGCTTGCGGCCGAGATTGCGTGACAGCGCCACCATCGGTGTGGAACAGAAGAGACCAATCGAGATGCCCGGCGTACAAAACCGCGCGCCTTCGCCTGCAATCGCCAGATCGCAGCTTGCAACCAGCTGGCAGCCGGCTGCGGTTGCCATCGTTGCCACTTCGGCAATCACCGGTTGCGGCAGTTTGACGATCGACATCATCAGTGTCGCGCAACGCTGCATCATTTCAGCAAAATAGGCGCGGCCCCTGTCGGCATCGCCCCGGTGCGCCGTCATTTCCTTCAGATCATGCCCGGCACAAAACGCCGGCCCCTCTCCGGCCACGATGACGACGCGGACGGTCGGATCATGGGCTATGGCATCAAGAGCAGCCTGGAGCGCGGCCAGCATGGCCTCGGACAAGGCATTGCGCTGCGCCGGATTGTTCATAGTCAGGCGAACAATGCCGCCATGATCGCTGCGCAACAGCGGCGCGCTGCGGTCGTCATCTATCGTCTTGCCGGCTATGAGTGCGGACACGGGTCAATCCTGTGAAATCGAAACACTGCAACCCTATCAGCATCGAGGCCGCTCACCAACACAAGAGCTTGCCAGCGGGCGTGACGTTGCGCATTGCTAGCGATCATCGGGCGAGGAGGGCAGGGTGACAGCGACCATCAAGATGACGGCAGACGATATAACCGCCTTCCTCACCAGCGAATTTCCGCAGATCAATATGGCAAGTGGTGCCTATGTCGTTGACGAGGTGACGCCTCATGCCGCGATCCTGCGACTGAACGCCAGCGAGCGCCATCTGCGCCCCGGCGGCACCATTTCCGGCCCCGCGATGATGACGCTTGCCGATCTGGCCATGTATGTGGCCTTGCTCAGTGCCATCGGCCCGGTTGCCCTTGCCGTGACCACAAGCCTCAACATCAACTTCCTGAGAAAGCCCTCGCCGGGCGCGCTTCTGGCCCGTTGCCGCCTCATCAAGCTTGGCAAGCGCCTTGCCGTCGGCGACATCTCGCTGCGGTCGGAAGGCGTCGAGGCTTTGGTTGCGCACGCAACCGCCACCTACGCCATTCCAGACAGAAAATAATGTGGTATTATAATACCTAAATTATAATCATTTGATTTCATTGAAGTATTAAACGTGCCATCGCATTGACAGTGCCGCACGACTTGCCTAGAACGAGCCCCTCTCGCGGTTGTTCCCGGCAGCGTCGCAACGCCTTGCTTGACCGAACGCCGCTTCTAGCCGGGTTCACATCATGAAAACCTATACGACCAAGACCGCCGAAATCGACAAGAAATGGGTGGTGATCGATGCCAAGGGGCTGGTGGTTGGACGCCTCGCTTCGGTGATCGCCGCGCGTCTGCGCGGGAAGCACAAGCCCTCCTTCACCCCGCACATGGATGATGGTGACTATGTCATCGTCGTCAATGCCAAGGAAGTGGTGTTCACCGGCCGCAAATGGCAGCAGCACACCTATTTCTGGCACACCGGCTATCCCGGCGGCATCAAGGAGCGGCGCGCCTTTGAAGTGCGCGATGGCCGCTTCCCGGACCGCATCATTCGCAAAGCCGTCGAGCGCATGCTGCCGGAAGGGCCGCTGGGCAAGAAGCAGCTGAGCAATCTGCGGGTCTATGCCGGCCCCGCCCATCCCCATGAGGCGCAGCAGCCGCTGGCCCTTGATGTTGCAATCATGAACCGCAAGAATGTGAGGGCGTGAAATGAACGCAGCCATCCAGTCTCTCGAAGCCCTCGGTAGCGCCATGGCCGGCCGGCCTGCTTCTTCCGATAACGCGCCGGCGCCCCAGCGGGTGCGCAAGGTTGATGCACAGGGCCGCTCTTACGCGACCGGCAAGCGCAAGGATGCGGTCGCGCGCGTGTGGGTGAAGCCGGGTCCAGGTGTCATCACTGTCAACGGCAGGGATTTCAAGACCTATTTCGCCCGCCCTGTACTGCAGATGCTGCTGCAGCAGCCGCTGCTCGTCGTCAATCGTGTCGGTCAGTATGACATCGTCTGCACGGTTGCCGGCGGTGGTCTCTCCGGTCAGGCGGGGGCGCTGCGCCACGGCCTGTCGAAGGCGCTGACCCTGCAGGAGCCTGATCTGCGTGGCGCGCTGAAGAAGTTCGGCTTCCTCACCCGCGACAGCCGCGTGGTCGAGCGCAAGAAGTACGGCAAGGCAAAGGCCCGCCGCTCCTTCCAGTTCTCGAAGCGCTGATCGTTCTTGTTATCAGGTTTACGGAAAACGCGGCTTCGGCTGCGTTTTTTGTGTTTGCGAGGTTCGCGCAACGCAGCGGCGGTTTCCTGTAAACGCGATTTGTCCTAGGAAGGACGCGCGAGCACAGGGCAAGGCGCGGATATGGGAACAGGCGCGGACAACAAGGGTGATGCAGCGTTTCGCGCCACGACGCTGACCAGCACCTGGCACGAGCCGGCCTATGCCGGCGCGCTCTCCTTCATGCGCCGGCGTTATGCGGCAAGCAGCGAGGGCGCCGATGTGGCGATCATGGGCATCCCGCTCGATGTCGCCACATCCTACCGCCCCGGCGCCCGCTTTGGCCCGCAGGCGATCCGCCGCATCTCGGCGCTTTATCCACCAACCGATCCCGCCTGGCCGCAGGGGATCAATCCGCTGGAGCAACTCGCCATCGTCGATGTTGGCGACGCCGTGTGGGATTATGCTGATCCTTCGGCGATCCCGGCGCAGATCGAGCGACAGGCGGCAAGGCATCTCGAAAGTGGCGCGACCCTCGTCTCATTGGGTGGCGATCATTTCATCACCTATCCGCTACTCAAAGCCCATGCGGCGCGGCACGGGCCGCTGGCGCTGATCCAGTTTGATGCCCATCAGGACACCTGGGGTGATGCCAGAGGCGGCATCGACCATGGCAATTTCGTTCTGCGGGCGGCTGCCGAAGGTCTGATCGTCCCTGCGCAATCCGTGCAGATCGGTATCCGCACGATTGCGCCGACGAATGCGGGCGTTCTTGTCTTCGATGCCGAGGCGGTGGCAAACGAGGGCATCGCCGCCACCATCCATGCCATCCGCAAGCGGGTGGGCGCGGCGAAAGCCTATCTCACCTTCGATATCGATTGCCTCGACCCGGCCTTTGCGCCCGGCACCGGCACGCCGGTCCCCGGTGGCCTCATGACCCGCGAGGCGCTCGCCATTCTGCGCGGTATCGCCGATCTTGATGTCGTCGGCTTTGACCTTGTCGAGGTGGCGCCGGCCTACGACCATGCCGACATGACGGCCAACGCTGCGGTCGCCATCATCCAGCATTTTCTGTGTGCGATTGCGATGCGTGCCAACAAAGGCGTTCATTGACAGCTCGCAGAAAAACCATCATAGGAACGCCATGACGACAAGCTGCTCCATCCGCCGAGACACATGCCGCCGCCCGCGAGGCGCGCGCTGAGCTGTTTATTGCTGATTGAGCGATCCCAGCCACGCCGCGCCCTTGAAAGCGCGGTTTTTTATTGTCGCCAGCGTCCCGTCCATTCCCGACATCATGACGAGATCACATCATGAGCCAGCCAGCCCTTAAGCCCGTTGCCGCCAGGCCTGCCATTTTCATCGATGGCGAAGCCGGCACCACCGGCCTCGGCATTCGCGAGCGACTGGCGGCCTTGAGCGACGTCGAGGTGAAAAGCATCGACCCGGCTTTGCGCAAGGATCCGCAGGCGCGCAAGGCGATGATGGAGGCCGTCGATCTGGTCGTGCTCTGCCTGCCGGACGCAGCATCAAAGGAAACGGTGGCGCTGGCCGATGAGCTTGGCGCCGGCAGGCCGCGCATCATCGATGCCAGTACCGCATTCCGCACCGCGCCTGGCTGGGTTTATGGATTTCCCGAGCTGTCGCCCGATCAGGCAGGCCGGATCGCTGAGGCCGAGCGGGTGGCCAATCCCGGCTGCTACCCGACAGGCGCATTGGCGCTGCTGCGTCCGCTGGTCGATGCCGCTGTCATGGTCGCTGACCATCCGGTGACCATCAACGCCGTCTCCGGATATAGCGGTGGCGGCAAAACGATGATCGAGACCTGGGAAAGCGCCGCAAGCCCGCAATTCGAGCTTTACGGTCTCGGGCTTGAGCACAAGCACCTGCCTGAAATCCAGATTCATGCCGGGCTCACACGCCGGCCGATTTTTGTCCCCTCAGTAGGCCATTTCCGTCAAGGCATGCTGGTCAGCATCCCGCTCCATCTTTCGACGTTGGCAGGGGCAGTCAGCACGGATGATCTGCGTGACTTGCTTGTCAAATATTATGCTGGGTCAAATTATGTCCACGTTGCCTCGGCGGAGGCGACACAGGCGCTTGTCGGCAAGCTCGAACCGGAAGCTCTGAACGACAGCAACCGGCTTGAACTTTTCGTCTTCGGCAATGATCGCCATGGCCAGGCGCTGCTGGTCGCCCGCCTCGATAATCTCGGCAAGGGGGCTTCGGGTGCAGCCGTGCAGAACATGCGGTTGATGCTGGGACTGCGTGAACAGCCAGCCTGACAAAACGCTGATAGTTTAATTACTTACAGGCGGTAACGGATTCAGTTCCTGAAGCATCTGGCGGGGTCGAGCATGGCGGCTCATTGGCTCAGCCGCCCTTGAGTGCGAACGGCGCCATGGCCGCGCGCTGGCTGTCGTCCCATGGTTTCGGGCGGCGGCTGGTGCTATCGAGTTGAACGATGATCGCTTCGCCAGCCGCTGCACATCCGGTCGGGCCGAACACCGCCTGTGCCAGCGTCATCGAGGTGCGGCCCATTTTCTGCACCGCTGTTGCAACAATGACCTCGCCCGGCCAGTGCAACTCGCTCAGATAATCGATGACGAGGCGCACCATCACCGGCTCACTGCCCTGAATGAGCAATGGCGGCTTGAGGTCGAAGAACAGCTGCGTGCGCCCGAACTCAAATAACGTCGCATAAACGGCATTATTGATGTGGCCTTGGCGGTCAGTATCGCCATAGCGCAATTGATGCGTGAGTGCATGCGGATAGGCGGCAAGCGGCGGATGCGCCATGGGTCACCTTGCTTTAATCGCGCACCTTGACGTAGGAGCCCGGCGCATCCTCGATTGCTTTCAGTTTTCCTTTGCCGGGAATACGCGCCTTGACGAGGTCCGGCGTCTTTTCCGATATCCAGGACTTCCAGTGCGGCCACCATGAACCGGCATGCTCATTTGCGGTCTTCACCCAATCATCCAACTGGCCGGTGGCGGGCCCGCCCGTCCAGAACTGGTACTTGTTGCGATCGGGAGGATTGACGACGCCGGCGATGTGGCCCGATCCGGCAAGAATGAAATCAACCGGCCCGCCAAATGTCGATGATCCGAGGAAGACCGAGCGCGGCGGTGCAATGTGATCCTCACGCGTCGCCAGATTGTAGATCGGCGTCATGACTTTCTTCAGATCGAGCATTTTGCCACCGATCATCATCTGGCCGCGGCTGAGGCGGTTCTCAAGATAACAATTGCGCATGTAGAAGGCGTGATTGGCCGCCGGCATGCGGGTGGAATCAGCGTTCCAGTGCAGCAGGTCGAAAGGAAGTGGCGCTTTCCCTCTAAGGTAATTATTGACGATGTAGGGCCAAATCAGATCGTTGGCGCGCAACATGTTGAAGGCGTTCGCCATGCGCCGGCCTTCCAGGTAGCCGCGATGGCTCATCGATTCCTCGAGCGCCTGCAATTGCTCCTCGTCGACGAACACTTTGAGATCACCCGCATGGGTGAAATCAACCTGTGTCGTCAGCAGCGCGGCGGACGCGAAGCGGTCATCCTGCATGGCTGCCGCATAGCCAAGTGCCACCGACAACAGCGTCCCGCCCACGCAATAGCCCATGGCATGAACGCGCGGCTCGCCGGTCGCCAGTTCGATCGCCTGACAGGCGGCGAAAATGCCCTCGCGCATGTAATCCTCGAAGGATTTCTGCGCCAGTCGCTCGTCCGGATTGGCCCATGAAATACAAAACACCGTGAGCCCCTGGTCAACCATCCAGCGGATGAAGGATTTCTCGGGGTTGAGGTCGAGGACGTAGAATTTGTTGATCCATGGCGGCACGATCAGCACCGGTGTGCGCAATGCCTGCGGCGTCGTCGGGCTGTATTGCAGGAGCTGCATCAAATCATCCTGGAAGATGACCTTTCCAGGCGTCAGTGCCAAATTCTTGCCAACCTCAAAGGTGTTGGGGTCCGATTGCCTGATGCGCAGATCACCATGGCCGGCTTTCATGTCCTCGGCCAGCATGCGCATGCCACGCACCAGATTTTCGCCGTTTGACGCCAGGGTTTCCTTCATCACCTCGGGGTTTGTCATCAGATAATTGGAAGGCGACATCGCTGCGCCGATCTGGCGGATATAAAATTCGGCCTTGTGGCGCGTGTGCTCGTCGAGCCCATCGGCGTCCTTGACCAGATGCTCCGCCCAGCGCGTGGTCAACAGATAAAGCTGCTTGGTGAAGTCGAAATAGACATTGTTCGTCCAGTCGGGGTCCTTGAAGCGCTTGTCATCGGCAGCGGGCTGCGCCACAACGTCTGCCGGCTGACCGATCATCCTGTTGGTCGAAGCCGCCCACAGGGCGATGACACCCTGCCAAAGCTCGCTTTGCGCCTGAACCGCACGCTGGGGATCAGACAGCCAGCTTTCTGCAACTTTTCCGAGAGTTTTTACAATTTCAGTGCTCTCGTCAGGCATGCTGAGAGGTGCTTTTCCCTCCTCGCGCGGTGCCAGGAAGGCAGACATGGCCTTGCCGTATTCCTCATACATCAACGCGAAATTACGCGCCATCGTCTCCGGATCAGGTAGAACAACTGCGGATTCCAGGCCATTGGCTGGAATTTTATCTTTATCGGCCATATGAGCACTCGATGAAAAAGTCTTGTTCCGACCCTGGTCGTTTCCTGGCCACATCATAAACACCTTCGGGATAAAAAAAACGGGAATAATGCGCGTCACTGGCCCCTTGTCCGGCTTCCCATCAATCATTGCGGCAATGTCATTCATATGACCAAGAGATCACCTGTGAGCATACATTTCACAATTGTGGCTCTCATCCTTGCGCTTGCCGGCGCTGGCGGCTGCTCCTCGCCCGGGCGTACGGGTCGGGCGATCGTTGACAGCGGCATCACGCCAACGTCCGATGTTCGCAGCGCCGAGACCGTCCGCCCTGGCGGTTTTATTCCCGTTGGTGTGACGCCGCCATTGCCGGTGCCCGATCTGTCGATTGCCGAGCGCCAGACCATCGAGCAGGAATTGCTCGCGGCCCGCGCCCGCGTCAAAACACTGGCAACCTCGCCGGTTGACAAGCCCCTTCCTCTCCCTCCGCCACCACAGCCGGCAACGGCGGTGAAGAAAAATCCAAACCTGCCGGCAGATTTTCAAAACCAGGTTTATTGACAAAATTCCCTTGGCAGGGGGTCTGCGCAGGGGGTAAGCCTTCGAATGCAGGGAGGAATCGGCGCGTTTCGCTGATGCTCCCGTCACGAACAGATCGGTTAAGCAGGATGAGCGAATTTCATCGCATCAGACGTCTCCCGCCCTACGTCTTCGAACAGGTCAACAAGCTGAAGAAGCATGCCCGCGACCGCGGTGCTGACATCATCGACCTTGGCATGGGCAATCCTGACCTCGCCACGCCTGCCCATATCGTCCAGAAATTGGTGCAAAGCGTCGAGGATCCGCGCACCCACCGCTATTCAATGTCAAAGGGCATTCCCGGGCTGCGCAAGGCGCAGGCAGCCTATTATGACCGTCGTTTCGGTGTCCGTCTCAATCCCGAGACCGAGATCGTTGCAACGCTGGGCTCCAAGGAAGGCTTTGCCAACCTCGCCCAGGCGATCACCTCGCCGGGCGATGTCGTGCTGTGCCCCAATCCCACCTATCCCATTCATGCGTTCGGTTTCATCATGTCAGGTGGCGTCATCCGCTCGCTGCCAGCCGAGCCGGGCGATGAATTGCTGCGCGCCATGGACCGCGCTGTGCGCCATTCAATCCCCAAGCCGATTGCCGTCATTCTGTGTTATCCCGCCAATCCGACTGCAGCGGTCGCTGATCTTGATTTTTACCGAGAAGTCGTTGCCTTCGCCAAAAAGCATGACATCTTTGTCCTGTCGGATCTGGCTTATGCCGAAATCTACTTCGAGGGCGCGCCACCGCCTTCCGTCCTGCAGGTGCCGGGCGCCATGGATGTTGCGGTTGAATTCACCTCGCTGTCAAAGACGTTTTCCATGCCGGGCTGGCGCATGGGATTTGCGGTTGGCAATGAACGGTTGATCGGCGCGCTGGCGCGCGTCAAATCCTACCTCGATTACGGCGCCTTCGCACCAATCCAGATTGCGGCAGCTGCCGCGCTCAACGGTGGCGAGGAGTGCATCGACGAGATGCGCGGCGTCTACCATCGCCGCCGTGACGTGCTGGTTGAGAGTTTCGGGCGCGCCGGCTGGGAGGTTCCTCCGCCCGCAGCCTCGATGTTTGCCTGGGTTCCGATTCCTCCAGCTTTTCGTGAAATAGGCAGTCTCGAATTCTCCAAGCTGCTGGTGGAAAAGGCTGACGTGGCGGTCGCGCCTGGTGTCGGGTTCGGCGAGCATGGCGATGAGCATGTGCGCATCGCCCTGGTTGAAAACGAGCAGCGTATCCGTCAGGCGGCCCGCAGCATCAAGCGTTTCCTCGCCGGCGCCGACAAGACGTTGCACAACGTCGTTTCGCTCGCCGCCCACCGCTGAAGGTCCGTTCCATGGCGCGCAAGGAAATCGGCATCGGCATCGCCGGTATCGGCACAGTAGGTGCCGCAGTTGCGCGTCTTCTCATGAGCAATCGTGAACGCCTGGCTGAAAGCGCTGGAGCCTCGCTCGCGGTGCGTGCGGTTAGCGGCCGCGATCAGTCGCTTCCGCGCAGTTTCGACACTTCGCTCGTGCGCTGGTTCGATGATCCTGTGGCCCTCGCCAACGCCCCCGGCGTCGATATGGTCGTTGAACTGATCGGCGGGGCGGAAGGTGTGGCCCACGACACGGTGCGCGCCGCGCTCAATGCAAAAAAGCCGGTTGTCACTGCCAATAAAGCCCTCATTGCCGCCCATGGGCTTGAACTGGCAGCGCTTGCGGAGCAATCAAATGTCTCGCTTGCGTTTGAGGCTGCCGTTGCCGGCGGCGTGCCGATCATCAAGACGCTGCGCGAAGGGCTCGTTGGCAACCACCCGCGTCGCGTTGTCGGCATTCTGAACGGCACGTGCAACTATATCCTGACGCGGATGGAGAGTGACGGGCTGAGCTTTGGCGAATGCCTCGCCGCCGCCCAGGCGCTGGGCTATGCCGAAGCTGATCCTGGTTTCGATATCGACGGCCATGACAGCGCCCACAAGCTGGCGATCCTCGCCAGTCTTGCCTTCGGTACGCGGATTGCGCCTGAAGCGGTTTACGTCGAAGGCATCCGCTCGATCACCAGTGCTGACATCAAGGCCGCCGCTGATCTTGGCTACCGCATCAAGCTGTTGGGTGTGGCGCGGCGCACCGATAGTGGCATCGAACAGCGCGTGCATCCAACCATGGTGCCGGCCAAGGCGGCAATCGCCCAGGTGGACGGCGTTCTCAACGCGGTCTCCATCGATGGCGATCTTGTCCGCACCCTGTTGCTGGTGGGGCCTGGCGCCGGCGGAGAGGCAACCGCATCCGCTGTTCTGGCCGATATTGTCGATGTGGCGCGCGGGATCATAACGCCGCCCTTCGGGCGTCCTGCGAAACTCATGCGCCCTTACGAGCAGGCGGAAATGCGGGCTCATGAAGGCGGCTACTACGTGCGCCTGGCGGTAAACGACCGTCCGGGCGCCTTTGCCGCCATCGCCACCCGCATGGCCGAAGCGCGCATTTCACTTGAATCGATCGTCCAGCGTGGACGGGCAGGGCGCGAAGGTGCCCCCATTGACGAGCCACAGCCTGTCATATTGATCACTTACGAAACGACCGAGGCCGCAATTCGCCAGGCGTTGGAAGCCATTGAACGTGACGGCCATATCGTTGGTCCGCCGCAAATGATCCGTATCGAAAAACTGTAATGCCTGTGCGCATTGGGGAGTTGTGCCATGTTGCCGTCAGATAATCGTCCGCTTGCCGTCCTCGACCGGGCGCTGTCGATGGAACTGGTGCGGGTCACCGAGCGCGCGGCCGTCTCGTCGGCGCGCTTGCGCGGGCGCGGCGTCGAAAAGGACGCGGACCAGGCAGCCGTTGTGGCGATGCGCCGCGAGCTGAACCGTCTGCCGATTTCAGGTACCGTCGTCATCGGCGAGGGAGAGCGCGATGAAGCGCCGATGCTCTATATCGGCGAAAAGGTCGGAACCGGAGAGGGACCCAAGGTCGATATTGCCCTCGACCCGTTGGAGGGGACGACGATCTGCGCCAAGAATTTGCCAAACGCGCTGTGCGTGATCGCGCTGACGGAAGAAGGCGGCCTTCTCAACGCTCCCGACGTCTATATGGACAAGATCGCGATTGGTCCGGGGTATCCCGAAGGGACGATCGACCTTGATCGCTCGCCCATCGACAACATTATCGCGCTCGCGAAAGCCAAGGGAGTGGCGCCAAGCGATATTTCGGCCTGTATCATGGACCGGCCACGCCACGCCAAGCTGATTGCCGAAGTGCGCTCGACTGGAGCAGCTATCCGTCTCATTGGCGATGGCGATGTCGCCGGCGTCATTCACACGACCGATCCGCGCACTACCGGAATTGATATCTATATCGGTATCGGTGGCGCACCTGAGGGCGTTCTGGCAGCCGCAGCCCTGCGTTGCATTGGCGGCCAGATGCAAGGGCGGCTGATCCTTGACAGTGAGGAAAAGCGTGCCCGCGCCCGCAAGATGGGAATCGAGGATCCGCAGCGGAAATACGCCATGGGCGACATGGCGCGCGGCGATGTCGTGTTTGCGGCAACCGGCGTCACTGACGGCAATTTCCTTCGTGGTGTGCATTTCGGCCATGATCTGATCACCACCCACTCCGTGGTGATGCGCGCTGCCACCCGCACCATCCGCTACGTCGAAGGGCAGCATCGCCTGTTTGATAAATTCGACGATGCGTGATTGCCGCTATCAACCGTGGCGGCGATGGTGGAGCTAGACGCCGATTTTCTCGGTGTCGCTGTCTCCGCGACCGCGCATGCGTGGCGCGACCGTCTGAACGCGCGTGAGCGCCTGATCGCCGCGACGATCGCACAACGACACGATCTGTCGGATATCCTCGCTCGCGTTCTTGCAGGTCGTGGCACGGGTATTGATGATGTCGAGGATGCCTTGGAGCCGACGTTGCGGCGGCTGATGCCCGACCCCTCGACGCTGACCGACATGGACAAGGCGGCCGAGCGGCTTGCCCAGGCGATCATGGCTCGCGACCCGGTAGCGCTGTTTGGTGATTATGATGTCGACGGCGCCTCATCTTGCGCTGTCCTTGGCCGCCTTCTTGCTGCCTATGACGTGCCCCATCGCATTCATATCCCCGACCGCATCACCGAGGGCTATGGCCCGACGGATGCCATCATGGATCATTTCGTCGGCGATGGCTTTCGCCTGATCGTTCTGCTCGATTGCGGCACGATGAGCCATCAGGCGATTTCCCGCGCCAACGCGCTTGGCGCCGAGACGATTGTGCTCGATCATCATCAAAGCGACGCCGCGTTGCCGCCTGCCTTCGCGCTGGTCAATCCCAATCGCCAGGATGATCTATCAGGCCTCGGGCATCTATGCGCTGCCGGCGTCACTTTTATCGCCGCTGTTGCCATTAATCGTTGCCTGCGCCAACGCGGTTTTTTCACTCAGGACAAGGCCGAGTTCGACCTGCTACGCCTGCTCGATATCGTCGCCCTCGCGACCATCGCTGATGTCGTGCCGTTGCTCGGTCTTAACCGCGCTCTTGTCGTCCGTGGTCTTGAAATCTTGAACCGTCAGCCTCAGCCCGGCCTGCGCGCGTTGATTGGTGCTGGTCATATCGATGGCCCGGTCGAAAGTTTCCATCTCGGTTTCGTTCTGGGGCCACGGATCAACGCCGGCGGGCGCATCGGCGACGCCGGCCTCGGCTGCAGACTGTTGATGAGCAACGAAGAAGAAGAGTGCGCGCGGATTGCGGGTGAACTTGACCGGCTTAATCGCGAGCGCCAGCTCATCGAGCAGCAGGCGGTGGCCGAAGCCGTCGACGAGACGAGTGCGGCGATCGGCATGGGCGAGGGGCCGCCGGTCGTGGTCGCTAGTGCTCCTGATTGGCATCCGGGCGTGCTTGGCCTGATCGCCGCCCGCCTCAAGGAAAAATTCGAACGTCCCGCCTTTGCGCTTGCCGTTCGTCAGGGCGTTGCCACCGGCTCCGGTCGCTCGATTGCAGGCGTCGATCTTGGTCGGGTTGTCCGCCATGCGGTGGGTGAGGGTATCCTCATCAAGGGAGGCGGGCACGCCATGGCCGCCGGCGTGACGCTCGATGCCTCACGGCTTGGCGATTTTCGTGGCTATCTTGTGGGTGCGTTACGATCCGCCGTCGAACAGGCGCGCAGCACACGCGAACGGCATTTTGACGCGGCGATGTCGGCTGCGAGCGCCACCGTCCCCTTTGTGCATGAGCTGGCGCGGGCCGGACCCTTCGGCACGGCGCGACCTGAGCCCTTGCTGGCCTTTCCCGCCCATCGCGTGCGCTACGCTGATATCGTCGGCACCCAGCATATCCGCGCCACATTAGCCACCGGCGATGGGAGCGAGATTTCGGCGATCGCCTTCCGCGCCGTCGGTTCGTCGCTGGGCGATTTTCTGCTCGCCTCACGCGGCAAGACGATCCATGCCGCAGGCCATTTGTCGCTCAATCGCTGGCAGGGGCGCGAGCGCGTGCAGTTGCGACTTGTCGATGCCGCGCGCGCCCATCTCTAATTGCTGTTTATCTTCCATTTTAATGATCAGATTAGGAGAATTTTGCTGAATAAACGATAATAATTGAGCGAATCATATGGGAGAACCGCGTGGCTGAAATTTCCACAGCCCAGATCGCCGCCCAGCAATCAGCGCTTGGATCGCTGGTGAGCGGATCGCTTCCGCTGACCCTGGTAGACGGTCGCACGCTCGATGCGCGCGTTCAGCAGATCATCGGCGATGGGGTGCTGCGGGTTTTAACCGCACAGGGCGCACTCGACATTGCAACCAAAGCCGATGTCGCGGTTGGCTCGAGAGTGCGCCTGCTGATCCTGGGCACGACAGGCCAGATTTCCCTGAGCCTGGTCGCTGGCGAGAACGCTCCCCCACGACTGGTCGACCCGGCGGCGCGTATCGTCACCGGCGCCAATTCGCCAGCGGCGCTTGTCTTGCCGCGTGCGGGCGATGGCAGTGCCGCGAACCTGCGTGCCGGGCTTGCTTCGCAACCGGGCGGGGCGCTTCAGAGCGCATCAAACACGGTTACCCAGAATGACGGCGTCGTCGTCGAAGTACGCGCGCGACAGCCAGTCACCGCCACCCCGCCAACAACCGGCCAAACCGGCGAGGTCGCCGCTGCACTCAACGCCGCGCTGTCCTCGGCAATCTCAAGCAGCGTTGCGAAACAGGGTCCTTTGGCCCCGGTTTTTGCTAATCTCGTGGCCTTGCAACAACGCCCGCGCGAT
Source organism: Raskinella chloraquaticus (SeqCode) (assembly GCF_021731865.1). Taxonomy (NCBI): domain Bacteria; kingdom Pseudomonadati; phylum Pseudomonadota; class Alphaproteobacteria; order Hyphomicrobiales; family Phreatobacteraceae; genus Raskinella (SeqCode); species Raskinella chloraquaticus (SeqCode). The sequence continues at coordinate 20,824 of NZ_JAKFWN010000024.1, forward strand.
CTGCCCGCTCCCTTGCGTGATGCGGTGAACAAGGCGGCTGCGGCGAATATCAGCCTCGATGAGGGTATCACCACCAACGGCCTGATCGACGCGATCGCCAATTCAGGCGTCTTCCTTGAAAACGCCCTGGCTGGCGGCAATAACAAAACTGTTCTCAGCGCTGATCTGAAAGCGGTCCTGCTGGGTTTGCGTGACCAGTTGACAAAACTCGTGCCGCAAGCGGGTGCGCCTTCGGCTCAAACGGCAGCGGAGCCGGGCGCTCCGCCTGAAGCCTCACAGGCAGCTTCGCCTGAAGGCGCTGCCCGCACGACCGGCGGTCGCGACCAGAGTGAGCGCCTCGCGCCTCCGCATCGTGGTGAAATCCCCGAAGCACAGCGCCCCGCGAGCGGCGACATTCCAGCCACTGCAAAGGTCGACGAGATCGCCAGCCTTCTGCTCGACCAGACGGAAGCAGCCCTCTCGCGTATTCGCCTGTCGCAACTCGTCAGCCGCCATGGTGACCAGGTCGTGCCAAGCGATCAGAAATCGCAACCGACCCTGCAAACGTCTTATTACGTGGAGATTCCCGTCCAGATCAGGCAGCAGACGACCACGTTGCAGGTGGCAGTTGAGCGCGAGGCGCAGCCGGCGGGCGTTGGTGGAGCGTTTCCCACCTATCGGCTGTGGTTTGCGCTTGACAGTGAGCCGGCGGGTCCGGTCAGCGCGGTCATTACCTGGCAACCGGGCAATGCGAGCAGTGGCGTCAGCGCCACGCTGTGGGCGGAGCGCGAAACCACGGGGAGGGCGCTCCGCGACGGGCTGTCGGATTTGCGGCGCGATCTGCGCAAGGCTGACCTGCCGATCGGCGAGGTCGCAGCCCGCCTTGGCAAGCCGCAACGCCCCAACCAGGGCGGCGGTCATTATGTGGATCGTCAGACATGAGTGAATCGCCAGCCCGCAAGATTGCCGTTGCGCTTGCCTACGCCCGAAACAAAGGCAAGGCACCCACCGTCATCGCCAAGGGCGAAGGTCATGTGGCTGACCGTATCGTCGAGGCGGCGAAAGCGAACAATATATCCATCGACCAGAATCCGGTGCTGGCCGCAGCGCTGTCGCAGGTCGAGCTTGATCAGCAGATACCGGTTGAACTCTACAAGGCCGTCGCCATTGTACTCAACTCGGTCTTGCGTGCCGCCGGCAAGATACCTGCCGCCGCACCACAAGCTCAACAAAAGCCGAGCGGACTGCCTGTCTCTTAGGCAAATGCAGGCTTGCCTCCCGGCGCCAACTCCCTTATTCTAAACTTGAAAAATGGGTAAGGAGCGGTTTTGGGCGTCGTCGAGCGGCAAGTTGCAGATCGTCGTGACGTGTCCGCGACCGTGCCGGTGCTCGATGTGAGTGATCTGGCGATACGGTTTGCTGCCCACCCGCCCGGCATCCATGTCGCCGATGGCGTGTCGCTGTCGGTTGGCCCTGGCAAGACCTTGTGCGTGGTGGGTGAATCAGGCTGCGGCAAAAGCATTGTCTCTCTGGCGGTCATGGGGTTGTTGCCAAAGCCAGCAGCGACGGTAACCGCCGGCGCGGTCCGCTTCGAGGGGCGGGACCTGCTCGCGCTGAGCGAACATGCTCTGGCTGATTTGCGCGGCGACCGTATGGCCATGATCTTCCAGGAGCCGATGACGGCGCTCAACCCGGCCTTCACCATCGGCGATCAGATTGCTGAAAGCGTCGTGCGCCATCGCAATTGCAGCCAGGCGCAGGGCAGGGCGCGTGCCCGTGACATGCTGGAGCGCGTGCGCATTCCCGCAGCCGCAACACGCCTTGATGCCTATCCTCATGAAATGTCAGGCGGTATGCGCCAGCGCGCGATGATCGCCATGGCGCTTGCCAATGACCCGACGCTCCTCATCGCCGATGAGCCGACGACCGCGCTCGATGTGACCATCCAGGCGCAGATCCTTGCCCTCATTCGTCAATTGCAGACTGAAAGCGGCACAGCCGTCGTGCTGGTGACCCATGATCTGGGCGTTGTCGCGGAAGTGGCGGACGAGGTCGCAGTCATGTATGCGGGGCGCGTGGTTGAACGCGGCCCGGTTGCGGATATTTTTGATGATCCGCAGCATCCCTATACCATTGGCTTGCTGGGCTCGATGCCAGGACTAGGCAAACGCTTGGGGCGGCTCGCCGCCATTCCCGGCAGCGTGCCGCCGCCGGAAGCTTTTTCATCCGCCTGCCGCTTTGCCAGCCGCTGTCCGTTTGTCACCGCCAGATGTACATCTGAACGCCCGCCATTGCGCGCACTCGGTGTTGGCAACCACCGTGTCGCCTGCTTCGAAGCGCCGGTTGAAACCATAAGCGGGCGGGTTCGATGACCAAAGCAGATACCGCACCCGAACAATCACCCCCGCTGCGTCCGCACATTCTCGAGGCAGAAGGTATCGTCAAGCAGTTCGGCTCATCCCGCCTGTTTGGCCGCAGTGATCCGGTGCGTGCGGTTGACGGTGTCTCATTGCAGGTCCGCAAGGGCGAACGTCTGGCGATCGTCGGTGAATCGGGGTGTGGAAAGTCAACCCTCGGCCGCTGCCTCCTGCGGCTGATTGAGGCTGATGCCGGCTCCGTTCGTTTTGAGGGCGTTGATCTGATGGCCCTTGATGACAAGGCGATGCGGCAGAGAAGAAAGGCGCTGCAAATCGTCTTTCAGGACCCTTATGCCTCGCTCAACCCGCGCCACACGGTGGCGACGCTGATTGGCGAGCCGATCCGCTTCCACGGGATCGCGAAGGGCCGGGATGTTGCTGACCATGTGGCGCGCATGTTGGGGCTGGTCGGTCTGCCCGCTGCCTATGCATCCCGCTATCCGCATGAATTTTCTGGCGGCCAGCGCCAGCGTATTGCGATTGCCCGGGCGCTCGCCAGCGGGCCGCGCCTGCTGGTGGGCGATGAGCCGGTATCAGCACTCGATGTCTCGATTCAGGCCCAGATCATCAACCTGCTGGAGGACCTTGGCAGCGAGCTTGGGTTTACCCTTGTGCTGATTGCCCATAACCTCGCCGTCATTCGCCATGTCAGCGAGCGGGTGGCGGTGATGTATCTGGGCGAGATTGTCGAATTTGCACCCGCAGACGCGCTGTTCGAGACGCCGCTTCACCCCTATACCCAGGCGCTGATCGCGTCCGCCCCCATCGCTGATCCGGCAGCGCGGCGCCAGCATGCGCTGCTTGAAGGCGATCCGCCGAGCCCGAGCCGTCCGCCGTCGGGATGCCGTTTCCACACGCGCTGCGCCCATGCCCGGGCGCGTTGCTCAAGTGAGCGGCCCGTGAGCGAAACGGTTGAGGAAGGTCGCTCCGTTTCCTGTCATTTCTGGCGCGAGATTGCCGCCGCCGGCGCGAGCGCCCCTCTTGCCTTCACACCTTCAATCCAACGCCAGCAGCGTATCGCTGTCTTCGCCGACGCTTTGCGTCAATCGTCATCTCAGGGAGGTTCCATCACACCATGACCCGATATCCGCTCCTCGCCACCGGCCTTGCCGCTTTGCTGGCATGCGCTGCTGCATCGCCCGCCTCGGCGCAATCCACCTTCCGTATCGGCTTGCAGGAAGATCCTGATGCGCTCGATCCGCACAAGGGCAATACCTATGTCGGACGCGTGGTTTTTGCCGCGCTCTGTGACAAGCTGATCGATATCTCGCCCAAACTTGAACTGGTGCCGCAGCTCGCTTCCTCGTGGACGATCTCTCCCGATGGCCTATCAATCACCATCAAGCTGCGCGCCGGCGTCAAATTCCACGATGGTGAGGCGATGGACGGCGAGGCGGTGAAAGCCAATCTCGACCGCGCCCGGACGCTGGCCGACTCGCGGCGTAAATCCGAGCTGGCGTCGATCGCGTCTGTTGATGTGGTCGATGCCTCGACCATCCTCCTCAAACTGGCGAAACCCGATGCCACGATCCTTTACGCACTGTCTGATCGCGCTGGGATGATGCTGGCGCCAAAATCACTCGCCAGTGATGTCGCGGCAAAGCCGGTCTGTTCAGGTCCCTATAAATTCGTCGAACGCGTCCAGAATGATCGCATCGTGCTGGAGCGCTTTGCTGATCACTGGCGCAAGCAGGACTATGCGTTTGATCGCGTCATCTATCGCGCCATTCCCGATACGACCGTGCGCCTTGCCAATCTGCGCTCGGGCGATCTTGACATGCTGGAGCGCCTGGCGCCAACCGATACGAAGAGCGTCAAGAGCGATGCATCGCTCAAATATGTCGAGATCACCGGGCTTGGCTATCAAGGCCTGACCGTCAATGTCGGCAACGGTCCGGCAGCCGACAACCCGCTGGGGCGCGACAAGCGCGTGCGCCAGGCCTTCAGCCTCTCGCTTGATCGTCAGGCGCTGAGTGACGTTGTGTTCGAGGGCACCTATCCGCCCGCCATTCAGGCGTTCCCGCCGTCCAGTTTCGCCCATAACCCCGATATCAAGTTACCCGCCCGCGATGTCGCCAAGGCGAGGCAACTCCTGAAGGAGGCGGGGTTGGACAAGGCGCCCATCGACGTCGAAATCCAGGCTGCCAACAACCCCGTCTTCCTGCGCCTCGTCGAGGTCGTTCAGGCGATGGCGGGCGAAGCCGGCTTCAACGTCAAGATACGTTCGACAGAATTTGCCACGCTCCTGCGCGAGCAGGTTGCCGGCCGTTTTCAGATGAGTTCGGTCGGCTGGTCGGGGCGTGCTGATCCTGATGGCAATACCCATGTCTTCTGGACGACTGGCGGTGGCCAGAATGACGGCAAATATTCGAACGCCGAGGTCGACCGCCTGATGAATGAGGCGCGGACCAGATACGAGCCGGCGGAGCGCCGCAAACTTTACGACGCCGTGCAGAAGATTGTGCAGGAGGACCTTCCGATCATCTATCTGCTCTACTGGAACTGGCCCTATGTCGTGTCAGCGAAAGTGGATGGTTTCGTGCCTTATCCTGATGGCATCATCCGGTTGAATGGCATGAAAATCACCAGATGAGCACAAGGCACCGGTGTCTTTTTACAGAGCTTGCCAGTGTGCCCCGGTGCTGGCTCGCGCCAGGGCACAGTCCGGCTCGGGCGCTTGCGGCCGGGGCAAGTCCGGGTGATCAGGAGGGCGCCGACGCCTTTGGGATCAGGAGGTGCTCGTCGTGCTGGAGATGATCGCCCGACGCCTGCTGATCGCCTTGCCGACGCTCATACTCGTGTCAATTTTCGTTTTTGGCCTGCAGAAACTGCTGCCAGGGGACCCCGTTCTGGTCATTGCCGGCGAGGAGCGCGACCCGCAGGTGCTGGCCTATCTGCGCGAGCTCTATCGCTTCGACGACCCCATTCCGCTGCAGTACTGGGCGTGGATCAAACAAGTGGTGCAGGGTAATTTTGGCGCTTCATTGCGCACCGGTGCCTCGGTATCTGCTCTCATCGTGCAGAAATTGCCGGTTACCCTGCAGTTGGCGGCTTTTGCCATGATCTTTGCCTTGGGGATCGGTATTCCCCTGGGTGTCTTTGCCGCCACCCGCAAAGGGACCTGGGTCGACAGCGCGGTGTCGACGATGGCTCTGTCGGGTCTGTCGATCCCCAATTTCTGGCTGGGCATCATTCTTATTCTCATCGTGTCGGTGAATTTCCGCCTGCTGCCGGCGTCAGGCTTCGTCTCTCTGTGGGAAGACCCGTGGCGCGCTCTGCAGACGATGATCATGCCAGCCTTTGTTCTGGGTAACGCGCTTGCCGCCACCATCATGCGCCATACCCGATCATCGATGTTGGAGGTATTGAGCCAAGATTATGTGCGCACCGCCCGCGCCAAGGGCCTGTTTGAACCAGCAGTCGTGTGGAAACACGCCTTCCGCAACGCCCTTATCCCTGTGGTCTCGATTGCCACCCTGCTGTTTGGCGAGTTGATGGCGGGTGCTGTTCTGACCGAGCAGATTTTCTCCATTCCAGGCTTTGGCAAACTCATCGTCGATGGCGTCTTCAACCGGGATTATTCTGTCGTCCAGGGCGTGGTGCTGTGCGTGGCGGTCGGCTTCATCGCCATGAATCTCCTGGCCGATATCCTCTATGTGATCGTCAATCCGCGCCTGAGGGGCACGCGATGACACTCCTTGCCACCAATGCACAAATCTCTGCCCCAAGAGCGCGCTCTCGCGCGCTCACCCGTTTTCTGTCCAACCGTGGCGCCGTCGCCGGCGCCTGTGTCATCGCGCTGATCCTGGCGATGGCGATCCTGGCCCCCCTGATCACACGCTACGATCCAAACACCACCAATTTCCTGGCCATTCGCAAGCCACCAGGCCTCGCCTACTGGCTGGGAACAGACGAACTCGGGCGCGACCTGTTCGCGCGCATGCTTTATGGTGCTCGCGCCTCGTTGATGGCCGGCGTCATCTCGGTCTCCATTGCCATTGCCATCGGCCTGCCGATTGGTCTGATCGCGGGCTATTACGGCGGACTTGTTGACATGGTCATCTCGCGATGCACCGAGGCATTGCTGGCCTGCCCGTTCCTTATTCTGGCGATTGCCCTGGCAGCGTTTCTCGGACCCTCGCTCGCCAACGCCATGGTCGCCATTGGCCTTGCCGCCATGCCGATCTTCGTGCGTCTGACGCGCGGACAGGTGATTTCGGTGAAGGCCGAGGACTATGTCGAGGGTGCGCGCGCCATCGGCCTGCCCCATCATGTCATTTTGATCCGTCATGTGCTGCCCAATGTCATCGCGCCTGTCATCGTGCAGGCAACGCTTGCCACCGCCTCAGCCATCATCGCCGAAGCAAGCCTCAGCTTCCTCGGACTTGGCCAGCAACCGCCATCGCCCTCCTGGGGCTCCATGCTGAACACCGCCAAGAATTTTATCGAGCAGGCGCCGTGGATGTCGTTATGGCCGGGTCTTGCCATTTTCGTGGTCGTTCTGGCGTTCAATCTGATGGGTGACGGGCTGCGCGATGCGCTTGACCCGCGCCGCTCCTGAATAGTTACAAAAAGGGATCAGCCATGTTCACAACCCGCCCTGAAATCCTCGCGACGTTTGGCGTCGTCACCTCCACCCACTGGCTTGCCTCGCAGACCGGTATGTCGATGCTGGAAAGGAACGGCACGGCTTTTGATGCGTGCGCGGCCGCGGCCTTTGTCCTGCAGATCGTTGAACCGCATCTGTGCGGGCCAGGCGGTGAGGTGCCGGCGATTTTCTATTCGGCGAAGAATGACAAGGTTGAGGTCTTGTGCGGACAGGGCAGCGCGCCGGCGGGCGCCACCATTCAGGCTTTCAAGGGACTGGGTCTTGATCTCATTCCAGGCTCCGGCCTGCTGGCAACGGTCGTTCCCGGCGCCTTTGACGCATGGATGCAGCTGGTGCGCGATCACGGCAGATTGCGGCTGCGCGATATTCTGGAGCCGGCCATCGGCTATGCCGGCAGGGGCCATCCCATGCTGCCGCGCGTTGCCGATACGATTTCCGGGCTGCGCGATCTGTTCACAAGTGAATGGCCAACGTCCGGCGAGGTCTGGTTACCAAGAGGCGAAGCGCCGAAAGCCCGCGAACTTTTTGCCAATCCGGCACTTGCCGCCTGCTGGCTCCGTCTGCTCGGCGAAGCCGAAGCCCGCACGCCTGACCGCGACGGCCAGTTCGAGGCGGCACGCGACATCTATTATCGCGGTTTCATCGCCGAGGCGATGGACCGCTTCTGCCGCACCGAAGAGGTGCTCGATGCATCGGGGCGCCGCCATAAGGGGCTGCTCACCGGCGATGATCTGGCGGGATGGAAGGCCACCTATGAGGCGCCGCTGACCCGCGATTATCACGGCTGGACGCTCCACAAGACGGGACCGTGGGGGCAGGGGCCTGTTTTCCTGCAGACGCTGGCGCTGCTGGAAGGTACCGATATCGCTGCCCTTGATCCGGCAGGTGAAGCCTTCGTCCACACGCTCGCCGAGGCCATGAAGCTCGCCTTCGCCGACCGCGAGGCCTATTACGGCGACCCGGCTTTCGTGAAGGTACCGATCGAGCAGCTTCTGTCCGGGACTTATGCCGATGAGCGGCGCAAATTGATCGGGCCGCGCGCCTCGCACGAGCTGCGCCCGGGCACCATACCGGGCTATGAATTGCAGGTGGCGCGCATGCTGAAAGGGGTACGCAAATTGGGCTCGGTACAGCAGACAGCTGGCACGTTCGGCGAGCCGACGATGCAGAGCATGCAGGCGGCTGGCACGGCGCGCCGTGGCGATACCGTCCACATTGATGCCATCGACCAGTGGGGCAATATGATTTCGGCAACCCCCTCGGGCGGCTGGCTGCAATCCTCTCCCGTCATCCCCGAGCTTGGCTTTGCACTCAACACGCGCGCGCAGATGTTCTGGCTCGAGGAGGGGCTGCCGGCATCGCTCGCGCCCGGCAAGCGGCCACGCACGACGCTGACCCCGACGCTGGCCTCGAGAGATGGCAAGCCGCGTCTGGTCTTTGGTACGCCGGGCGGCGACCAGCAGGAGCAATGGCAGCTCTCGCTTTTCCTGCGTCATGTTCATCACGGTCTGAACCTCCAGGAATCAATCGATCTGCCGCTCTTCCACACCCAGCATTTTCCCTCCTCCTTCTATCCGCGCGAGGCCAATCCTGGGCAGTTGACGGTCGAAGCATCCATTGGCGATGCCGCACTGAAAGCGCTGGAAGCGCGCGGCCACCGCGTCGAGGTGGCGGCGGAATGGTCGGTGGGCCGTCTGACGGCTGCCGGCATCCGCCCGGACGGCGTGCTGCACGCAGCCGCGACGCCGCGCCTCATGCAGGCATATGCGGTCGGGCGCTGAGGCATGACGTGGTCGATTGTCGCCAAAGACAAAAGAAGCGGCGCCTACGCTGTCGCCGTCACCACCTGCGCCTTTGCGGTTGGCGCCCGCGTGCCAGCCGGTGGCGGGCTGATCGGCGCGCTCGCCTCGCAGGCCTTCACCAACCCGCTTTACATGGTCGACGGTCACCGCCTTCTGCAGGAGGGACGCAGCGCCAGCGACGTCATCGCCATTCTGACGGCTGCCGATAGCGGGCGCGAGCATCGCCAGCTCCACGTCATCGACCGCGAAGGCCAGACGGCCCGCTTTACCGGTAGCGAATGCATCGACTGGTGCGGATCGGTGTCAGCGCCCTTCGTTTCGGTTGCCGGTAACATGCTGGCTGGTCCGCAAGTGGTGGACGAAACACTGAAAGCCTATATCGCCGGCGCGGATCTCGAATTTGACGAACGTCTGCTGCGCGCGCTTGAGGCCGGCCAGCAGGCAGGCGGTGACAAACGCGGCAAGCAGTCAGCCGCCCTCAAAATATGGACGAGCGAGGCCTTTCCCGATCTCGACCTGCGCGTTGATGATCATGGGGAGCCACTCGTCGAATTGCGCCGCCTGCTTGGCGTCGCCCATGAGCGCTTCGTGCCGTTCCAGCAGGCTTGCGCGACCCGCCTCAAACCGGCTGGCATGACTGACCGGGCGGAGCTTGAAATTCATATTGATGCCTATCGCGCACGGCGTGCCGCCGCGAAGGTGGATGGCTGACCAGCGCGTTTGGTGCTTGAGGAAAGCGAAAAACCGTATAAAAGCCTGTGCAGCGCACATGCGAGGACAAGCTGGTCCGCAATATTTTGAATAGCTGATGGAGCAATCGACCTAGATGGCGAAAGAAGAAGCACTGGAATTTGAAGGCACGGTTCTTGAAGTCCTGCCCGATGCCAAATTCCGGGTGAAGCTGGAAAACGACCATGTGGTGGTCGCCTATACTGCCGGCAAGATGAAGAAAAACCGCATCAAGACGCTGGCCGGTGATCGCGTCACGGTTGAAATGACGCCCTACGATCTTGATCGTGGTCGCCTGACCTTCCGCCATAAGGGCGAAGGTGGCCCACCTCCCGGCGGTGGTGCTTTTCGCGGCGCGCCTCGTCGTCGTTGAGCCTCGGGGGCCGCTGGCAGGCGGCTCCCTGATCCTCTCGCAGTGCAGGCAGATGATCCTGCGCGCTCAGCCTTGTTCCTTGAAGCCATATTCAGGAACGCCCTGCTCATTGCCGTAATATTTGTAGGGCAGGAACTTGCCGGTGAGATTGATCTTGACCCGGTCGCCCTTGGGGTTTGGCTGGCGCTCGATATGGCAGTCAAAATCGATGGCCGACATGATGCCGTCGCCGAATTCCTCCTCGATCAGCGCCTTCCACGCCGGGCCGTTGATCATCACCATCTCGTAGAAGCGATAGATCAGCGGATCGGTTGGCGGCATCGGCGTGCCACGATTGGGCACCTCGTTCAGCATCGCCTCTTCTTCCGCCGACAGGCCGAACAGTTCGGCAGCCCGCCTGGCAAGAGGCCTGACGAGCTTCATCTGGCCAAGCAGCGCTCCCACGACGAGGGTCGGCGCCATGCCGTTGATATGGTCGACGATATACTTCCACGTCCAGCCATTCCGACGCTTGATATCGAGGATTTTTTCGGTCAGTTGAGCACGGATCATGGAATACTCCCTGGAGGGTGATGTGTGAACAAAGCTAGCTTGCGGCGCGTGTTGCTGCTGGCATGAGGGCAGGGGCGGCAAGCGGTCGGACAACCGGCGGGTGACGATTATTGCGCGGTAAGCCGCCGGCAACGCGCGCCGCCTGTTCCTCGGCAAAATTCTTGGAGCGCGATACAAGAAAATCGACGATATGATTGCGCACCGCGTAATAGTCCGGGTGCTTGTGCACTTCCGTGCGTGCGCGATCGATCGGCAGCGGGTTGTCAACGATTTCGGCGATTTGAGCGCCCGGACCATTGGTCATCAGCACAATTTTGTCGGCAAGATAAATCGCTTCGTCAACGTCATGGGTGATCATGAACACTGTCTGGCTCGTATCGCGACAGATCCGCCGGACCTCGTCTTGCAGCGTGCCGCGCGTCAGTGCATCGAGTGCGGAGAAGGGTTCATCCATCAACAGGATTTTCGGCTCAATCGACAGCGCGCGCGCAATGCCGACACGCTGCTTCATGCCGCCGGAGAGCTCAGCAGGCTTCTTGAATTCAGCACCTGAAAGGCCAACCACACCCAGCGCTTTTTCGGCATGCGCCTTGATCTTGTCGGCTGACCAATTGGGCCAGCGCGATTTCACCGCATAAGCGACATTGCCGAGCACCGTTTTCCACGGCAGCAAGGCGTGCGACTGGAAAATGACCGCGCGGTCGAGGCTAGGGCCTTCTATGCCCTTGCCGTCGACCACGACAACACCCGTGGACGGCTCATCAAGACCCGCAAGGATGTTCAATACCGTCGTCTTGCCACAACCTGAATGGCCGATGGCGCAGACGAATTCGCCACGACGTATCGAAAACCACAAATCCTCAAACACCGCGATCGGCAATCCGTCAGCCGCAGGATAGGCGCGGGCGATGCCCTCAATCGAGATGAAACGCTCTGACATCTCACCTATTCCGGATAACTAACGAGGCGGGTCAGGCGCGACAGCACCAGGTCAAGCGCCATGCCAACGACGCCGATGACTAAAATCGCAATGATGACATTGGTGATCGACAGGTTGTTCCACTCATTCCACACGAAATAGCCAATGCCTGTGCCGCCAACCAGCATCTCGGCGGCGACGATCACCAGCCAGGCAATGCCGATCGAAATACGCATGCCGGTCAGGATCGTCGGCGCTGCGGCGGGCAGAATGACGGTAAAGGCCTTGCGCAGTGGCCCGACCTCAAGGGTACGCGCGACGTTGAGCCATTCGCGCCGGACACTGGCAACACCGAACGCCGTATTGATCAGCATCGGCCACAAGGAACAGATGAAGATAACGAAGATGGCCGACAGCCCTGAATCCTTGATGGTGTAGAGCGCGAGCGGCATCCAGGCGAGGGGTGAAATGGGTTTCATGATCTGGATGAACGGATCAAGCGCCCGGCTGATCAACGCCGACATGCCGATGACGAACCCCAGCGGCAGTGCCACCAGGATCGCAAGCCCGTATCCCGCCGCCACGCGCGCAACCGACCAGGCGATCTGGACGCCGATCCCCTTGTCATTGGTGCCGCGATCATAGAAAGGATCGCGCAGATGCGTCCACAAAGCCCGCCCGACATCGAGCGGACCGGGCATCGCCGATTTTCCCTGCGTCGCAGTCTGTCCAAGCAATTTTGCGTATTCGGGGTCGATATTGGCGATCGGTGTCGATCCTGCGGTGGCGATATGCCAGGCGCCGAGGAAAATCGCCAGGATTACCAGCGACAGCAGGCCGGCACGAAAGGGCAGTGACGTTGTCATTCCCTCAGCCGCGCCTGATCGCGAAGGACGCCACATACTCCGCCGGCTTCGACGGGTCGAACGGCTTGCCCATCACCGAAAAGCCCTTCGTCGAGCTGGCGGGAGGAGTAAGCCCCGCCTCCTTCATCACGGCACTTGTTTCAGTCGCCAGGAATACCTGGCGGGCGATCGAGGCATAATCGACATCGCCCTTGATCTGCCCCCAGCGCTTCATCTGCGTCAGGATCCACACCGCAAAGCTTTCCCAAGGGAAGGGATCGAAGGCGATGCGGTCCGGGACCTTGCGGATGGCGCCGAGACCGTCGGCGAAGGTGCCGGTCAGTACCTGCTCGACCACCGTCACGGGCTGGTTGAGGTAATTGGCCGGGGCAATCGCTTCGGCGATTTGCTTGCGGTTCTCATGCTTCTGGGCGAAGGCCGTTGCCTCGATGATCGACTTCAGCAGGGCCTTGTAGGTGTTGGGCATCGTCGTCACGAATTCCCGCGAGGCGGCGAAGGCACAACACGGGTGGCCGTCCCATATTTCTTTCGACAGGATGTGGATGAAGCCGACGCCGTCATAGACCGCCCGCTGGTTGACGGGGTCAGGGGCAAGGAAGCCGTCGATATTGTCAGCACGCAGATTGGCGACCATTTCCGGCGGCGGGACCGAGCGGATCTGCACATCCGCATCAGGGTCGATGCCATGTTCCGCGAGATAGTAGCGCAGCAGGTAATTGTGCATCGAATAGTCGAACGGTACGGCGAACTTGAAGCCTTTCCATGATTTCGGGTCACGCTTGTCCTTGTGCTTCACGGCAAGCGTGATCGCTTGCCCGTTGATGTTCTCCACCGCCGGCATCGTATAGGGGATGGGGTTCGAGCCAGCGCCGACCGTCAGTGCGAGCGGCATCGGCGACAGCATGTGCGCAGCGTCATATTCCTTGTTGATTGTCTTGTCGCGGATGACAGCCCAACCCGCCGTTTTGACGACTTCGACGTTCAGACCCTGCTTTTCGTAAAATCCCATGGGATGAGCCATGATGATGGGCGTCGCGCAGGTGATCGGGATAAAGCCGACCTTGAGGTCTTTTTTCTCGAGCGGCCCGCCCTGGGCAAAAACATCGCTCGCCGTTGCCAGCGGAAAGAACTGCGAGATGGCGGCGAGCGCCGTTGAGGCGCCCACCGTCTTGAGGAACAGGCGGCGGCTCTCGTCATGGGGAAACAGAGCCCGCATCACGGCTGACTGAACGATCTGGCTGATCTGATCATCACTGGAAGCCGCCGGCGTGTCGACCGCCTCGGCAGCAAAGCGATTATGCTCCTCAAGGCTTGCATGCTGCCCGCAGGCGCATCCGGAACGGTTGAGGCGTGAGGGCGAAAACGGATTTCGAAACATCGACATGAAGCGGCCTGTCCCTTGGTTGAATCCAGCCAATTCTGGAAGAAGAGAGCAATCCGCGTGCCATGTGCCGACGATCAATAAATATCTGAAATTAATAACAAAAGAACAGATTAGGTCATCGGAGCTCTGCATCGATGATTAGATATTATGCAAAGCCGGGGTCATGCACTGGATATGCCTGTAAAATGAGCAATCGCGCGATCAATGACGGGCGACCTTGCGCCGGCACTGTTCCCGGTGCCCATCTTCAGTTTAGCCGCCATTCGAGAATTCGGCTTCATTCACGTTTTGCCTATGGCATAGTGTGCCAACCACGTGTGAACCGCTCGACAAGGCGGACACCGGCTGACGTCAAGAGGGCATGATGCGTATTTTAATTTTGGGCGCCGGCGGGATCGGCGGTTATCTGGGTGGCAGGCTGGTTGAGGCAGGGGAGGATGTGACGTTTCTTGTCCGGCAGGCGCGCGCCGACCGCCTGAAAATGGATGGCCTGCGTATCGAAAGCCCGCTCGGCATGTTGACCGTGCCGGTCAAGACACGGCTGGCCGAAGACGCACCAGCTGCATTTGACGCCGTTGTCATCGCCTGCAAAGCCTTTGATCTCGACACGGCGATTGCTGCGGTGAAGTCAGGGGTGGGCAAAGGAACAGCCATCATTCCCTTTCTCAACGGCGTCAGCCATATTGATCGGCTGAAGCAGGCCTTTCCTGAAGCCGTGACACTGGGCGGCGTTGCTCATATCTCGGTGACATTGCGCGATGATGGCGTCATTCAGCATATGTCGCCGCTCTGCCGGTTTCGCCTCGGTGCCTTCAGCGATGCGCCATCGCCCATAGCCGACAAGCTCGTGGAGAGCATGAAGGCGGCAAAAATCGAGACAACGCTCACTACCGCGATCGCGCAGGATTTGTGGGACAAGTTTGTTTTTCTGACCACGCTTGCCGGGATCACCTGCCTGATGCGCGCTGCCATCGGCGATATCCTGGAAACGCCATCGGGTGAGCGTATCGTCCGCCAGCTGCTGGATGAGTGCACGTCGGTTGCCGCTGCCGAAGGGTTCAAGCCCGCCCCGCAGGCATTAACCACCTATGTCGCCAATCTCACGGAGCGCGGCTCGCCGTTCAAGGCGTCGATGTTGCGCGATATCGAACGCGGGGCGGCGACCGAGGCCGATCATATCGTGGTTGACATGCTGGCGCGCGGCCACAGGCACGGGCTGGCATTGCCGGTACTCGATATCGCCGCCACCCATCTCAAGACCTATGATGCCGTGCGCGCCAAGGCGCAGGGCTGAATTCTGACGAGGCCATCCCGTCCCGATGATGAAAGCAGGTTCGAATGGATGTGCGCCAAATCCTGTTGTTTGATCAGGAAATTCTTCGCGAGGGTGGCAGGCAGCTCGTGACGCCCACGCGTCGCATCGCCGCCGCGGCCATCATTCATAATCCTTTCGCGGGAAGTTCACCGCTCGATGATTTCTCTGAACTCGTCGATATCTCAGTGCGTTGCGGTGAAATATTGACTCAAAAGATCATGCAGGCGCTGGGGCCTTTGACGCCTGTTGGCTATGGCAAGGCCGCGCTTGTCGGGCTCGCAGGTGATCTTGAGCATGGCGCGGCGATGATCCATGTGCGCATCGGTCTTGCGATGCGCAAGGGAGCCGGAGGGGGACCAGCTCTCATTCCGGGAAATGCCAAGGTCGGCGCCGCCGGGTCGTCGATTGATATCATCTTCGGCGGCATCGAGGATGGCTGGAACTATGATGCGATGGACTCGATGACGATTGCCGCACCCGATGGCCCGAAGGCGGATGAAATCCTGCTGGCGGTGGCTTTTCTCGCCGGCGGTCGCCCCAATGCCCGCATTCGTGGTGCAACCCAGTCAGCGGTTGAGGCGCTGGTCAGGGATATGAGAAAATAAGTCTCTGATTGCTTGCCAAGGTTGAAAGAGGAGGCGTAGCCTCACATCAGATAATGCGCTGGGCAGCAACACGGATCAAATGGGAGGATGGCGATCACGACGGCGCATGCAGGTGAATTCACCATCACCCTCCAGCCGGGTGCGATTCACACGAAATCGTGCATCAGGCGCGGCAGGGAACGGTTCGACGGTCATCAACCGGGCGTGATATAGCACCATGGCGGCTTTTGGATCGTCGATTGCGTGCGGGCGGCCCGCACGTGTGTATAGAAAAAATGTCAGATGCCACATTCACAGATGCCACATTCAATGGAGCAAAGCATGACGTCTCTTTCCCGGCGTAATTTCGTGTTGTCGGCTGCCGGCGCGGCAGCGGTTTTTGGCCTTGACAGGCCAGTTGAATTTATCGGCAGCGCCCATGCGCAGAAGGGGCCTGAGTTCAAACCCTTTGCCAAATTCAAGGTGGGTGACGCCGAAGTCACGACCATTTTCGACGGCATGTGGGAAAAGCCACATGATCCGAATTTCGTGCGCAACGCCTCCGTGGACGACGTTAAGGCGGCGCTAAAGGCCAGCGGACAGACGGACGCCCATGTGCCGGTCCCGTTCACGGTGACGGTGGTGAAACTTGGCGGCAAGACCATCATGTTTGATTCCAGCACCGGAGGTCAGACCGGTGGCGCCAATACCGGTCTCGTCTTCTCCAGCGGCATGAAGGCCGCTGGTATCGATCCAGCGAGTATTTCGACCATCCTGGTCACTCATTTCCATGGCGACCATATTTTTGGCCTCATGGCAAAAGACACCAACGCCCAGACCTTCCCGAATGCCGAAATCGTCGTGTCGGCGATGGAGTATAAATTCTGGACGGATGCGGGCGTCATCGACAAATTGCCCGCGCCCGCCCAGGGCCTTGCCAAACGCATTCAGGCAACCTTCCCGACCTGGAAAAATCTGCGTCAGGCCGAAGCCGGCACCGAGGTGGTGCCCGGCATCAAGTCGATGCTGACCAATGGCCACACACCCGGCCATACCAGCTACGTCCTCGGGTCGGGCGCCTCGCAGCTTTGGGTCACCGGCGACGTGACCAATATCCCGGCGCTCAACATGAAAAATCCCGGCTGGCATATCGTGTTCGACTCAATCCCCGATCTTGCCGAAACCAATCGGCGGGGCCTGTTCGAGAAGGCTATCGCCGAGAAGGCCGTCCTGACGGGCTATCACTGGGGCGTGCCGGGCGCTGGCACCATCGTCAAGGATGGCAATGGCTACGCCTTCGTGCCTGTCGCCTGAACGACTTATCTTTGATTGATTAGGCAAGCGGCCGGAGCGATCCGGCCGTTTTGCTTTCAGCGACCGGGCAGGGCGACGCTCTGCTGACGCCCGCCATATCCCGATTTCTGGTCACGGCCTTGAACCTGGACTGATGTGATGCCTGCTGGAATGGCGACACCGTAAAGCTCGCGGGTGAAGGGCTGCTCATCGGCGTGATCGTGCAGCAGAACGCGCTCGCCATACACCTCGCCCTTCGGTCCAATGACACGGAAGGCATCAGCATAGCGTTGGGCGGTGTCATAGGGCGAGGTCATCGTGACGTCAAAGTCAAACGTGTTGCTGCCGCGGGCTGAAACCTTGACGGCCACGACGTCGGGGTATTTCGCTTCCGGTGTTTGCGCAGCGCCCGTGCGCAGCGCAGCCATCAAGACGACGATCACCACCATCAGGTATCTATGCATTGCAACCCTCAACTCGTTTGGACCAGTGTCGCTTGCAGCAGGTGAGACGGCACCATCACCTCGCCGCGCATGATCGGGCGCGCGGTGCGCAACGTGCCAGCCACCACATCCATATCCGCGCCCTTGCCGCTTGTCGTCAGCAGCACATCGACCTGACCTGACGGGTGCTCGATCCATATGGTGCGCGGATTATCCGGCGAGGCTGTCGCGACCTCATGGGCGATTGACCCTTCAAGCGCGCAGGCCGCTGACACGCAGACCGCGCCGGTGACCGCATGGGCTGCGTGGAGCGCATGCGGGGTCAGATAGCGCGACATGATGGTTCCTCCCGCCCGCGGGCGCCCGAGGAGACCGACCTTGGGGATCACCTTGTCGCTGACATCGCCAAAACCCATGCGCCGCCCGGCCTCAAGGCGGATGGGCTCTATGCGCGCAAAAAGTTCCTTGTTGGCATTGAACGCCGCGCGCGGCTCATCGCCAGTCACGCCAAAATCAGCAGCACGCATCATGATCATCGGCATTGCCACATCGATGCACGACACCTCGATGCCGGCGATGGTGTCGCGGACATGTCCGGTTGGCATCATCTTGCCCGATACCGAGCCCACCACGTCCATAAAATTGAGAATGATGGGAGCCGCAGTGCCCGGAACGCCGTCGATGCGCGCGTCTCCATGATAGCTGACGCTTTTTCCCGGCGTCTTGACGATCGCCTCGATGCGCGACTGCGTGTTGACATTGTAGATCATCACCCGGGTTTCACCCTCGGATGCAGGGTAAAGCCCCGTTTCGATGGCAAACGGCGCAACCGCTGCCAGCATATTGCCGCAGGATGGCGAGGTATCGACGAGCGGTTTGGTGATGTCGACCTGCGCGAAGAGGTAGTCGATGTCGACACCGGGGCGCTCCGATTTCGAGATGATCGCGACCTTGCTGGTCAGGGTATCCGCGCCCCCCAACCCATCAATCTGCCGCAGATCAGGCGAGCCCATGGCAGCCAGTAGCACACGGTCACGGGCAGCAATATCGGCTGGCAGGTCGCTTGCCTTGAAGAACGGCCCCTTTGAGGTGCCTCCACGCATGTAGAGGCAGGGAATGCCGACAAGATCGCCCATGGTGCACGGCCTCCTTCAACGAATGGTCGATGACGGCCAAGTGCTAGACCCGGACGGCGTCGGACGCAATCGTTGATGGACGCCTAGCATCAACAGGCAGGCGTACGGCTGTTAACCTCGCATTCCCAGCACGGTCGGCAGCCACAGCGACAGGCCCGGCCAATAGGTGACCACGACAAGGAAGCAAAGCATCGTCAGCAGCCATGGCCAGACCGCGATCGTCAGCTCGGTGATCCCCATCTTGGTTATCCCCGAGGCAACGTAAAGATTAAGCCCGACCGGTGGATGACACAGGCCGATCTCCATGTTGACCACAATCAGGATACCGAAATGGATGGGATCGATACCGAGCTTCACGGCCACCGGGAACAGAATGGGCGCCATGATCAGGATGATGGAGGATGGTTCCATCACATTGCCGGCAATCAACAGCAGAATGTTGACGACAAGCAGGAAGGCGATCCAGCCAAGCCCCTGGTCGATCATCCACTGCGCCATCGCCTGCGGAATATTCTCATGCGTCATGAGGAAGGAGAACAGCACCGCATTGGTGATGATGTAGAGCAGCATGGCGCTGGTATTGGCCGATGACAGCAGAACACGCGGAACATCAGTGAGCTTCAGATCCTTGTAGACGTAAACCGCCACGATGAAGGCGTAAACGGCACTCATCGCCGCCGCCTCTGTGGGCGTAAACAAGCCGGCATAGATACCGCCGATGACGATCACGATCAGCAGCAGACCCCACAGGCAATCCTTCAACGCTTTCAAGCGCTCCCGCGTTGTTGCCTTGGGCAGGCGCGGGTAATTATTGCGCCAGGCGCGATACCAGGTGGTCAAGGCCAGCAGAAGCGCCAGACAAATTCCCGGAATGATGCCGGCGATGAAGAGCTGGCCGATCGACGTATTGGTCGACACCGCATAGATGACCATGGCGATCGACGGCGGGATGAGAATGCCGAGCGCGCCGGATGTGGTGACGACGCCGGCGCCGAAACGCGGCGGAAAGCCATGCGAGATCATGGCCGGCAGGATGACCGAGCCGATGGCAACCACGGTTGCAGGCGATGATCCCGAGATGGCGGCAAACAAGGCGCAGGCGAGCACTGCCGCCAGCCCAAGGCCGCCATGCATGTGGCCGACCATCGCGCTGGCGAAATTGATCATGCGCCGGGCCACGCCGCCATGGGTGAGGAAATTACCGGCGAGGATGAAGAACGGGATCGCCATGATCTCGAATTTCTCGATGCCGGTGAAGAGCTTCAGCGCCACCGAGGCGACAGGAACCTGGGTGAGGGTGAACAGGAACGTCAGCACCGTCAGGCCAAGCGCGATTGATACCGGCATGCCGGTCAGCATCAGCGACAACAGCAGGGCAAAGACGATGACCGGGCGCAATGTGGCGGGAACGTCGAAAATTCCCGCCTTCTGACCGATGCACACCAGGACAATCAATAAGGGAATGAGGATGAGCAAAAGCCCGAGGGTCTTGCGCTCACCGCGCACCGTGATGGTGGAGCCGGGCGCTGGCGCCTTGATCTCCTCGACACCTTCCACCTGCATATGGTCGTGGTGCGGCAGCTCGCCGGTCTTCGAGAAAGTCCACGCGACCTGCAGGAAGCGGAAGCACATGAGGGCCGAGCCGACAGGCACGGCAAGATAGACCACCCACATGGGCGCTTCGAGATCGTTCGAAACCTGTCCCGTCTGGTTGATGTGATAGACGAAATCGGCGCCAAGTGTGGCGATGATGCCCGTAAACAGCGCGCCACACAGCAGGCCGAACAGAACGACGCGTTTGCGCCTGCGCTCCGGCAGCATGAGGACGAAGACGTCGACGCCGACATGGATGCCGGTCCGCACCCCATAGGCAGCGCCGAACTTGGCCATCCAAACGAACAGGTAGATGCAGAGTTCCTGCGCCCACGACAGGTCCCAGGCGACCATCCACATGAAAATGGATTGAAAAAACGCGCCAACCCCCGGCAGGCCGTTGGCGATTGCCAGTTTCGACCAGTCAGCCGATGCTGCCGTACCGTAGCGGTGGATGACGGCGATAAAAATAATGACGGTCGCTACTGCGATGAGGAAGGTAATGATCAATTCTTCCAGACGATTGAGGAGCCTGGAAAGCAGAGGAACAGAAGCCGAAACCGCAGCAGTCGTCATGGCAGCACCCACAAAACGGACCGGGACTTGATCCCGGCCCGACAAGACAGCAAGGACAATTCAGGCGATCAAGCCGTCTGACCAGTTACCTTGCGCATGACATCTATCGCTTCTTTGCCAACCCGGCTTTCCGCCTGCTGCCAGACCGGAGCCATCGCCTTATACCATTCGCCTCTCTGCGCTTCCGTCAGATTGTGAATGGTCGTGCGCCCTGAGGCGATGATGGCCTTCAGCGCATCACTGTTCTCTTCCAGTGCAATCGAATTGGCGTAAACGCTCGCCTCGTCCATCGCCTTTTCGAGCGGCACACGGATGTCGGCGGGCAGCCCGGCCCAGATTTTAGCATTCACGATAACAGCGTATTGCAGATGCCCGTGCTTGCCATTGGTGATGTGCTTTTGCACCTCATGGAATTTCTGCGTGTAGTAATTCGATGGTGTGTTCTCGCAACCGTCGACAACTCCGGTCTGCAAGGCTTGATAGACTTCCGAGAAAGCCAGGATCTGCGGGATGGCTCCCATCCGGCGGAAATAAAGATCGGCGATCTTTGATCCCGAAATGCGGAATTTCAGCCCCTGGAAATCAGACGGCTTCAAGAGAGGCACATTGGCTGACACCATATGGAAGCCGTTGTCCCAGAACGCCAGGCCCTTGACGCCGCGCGGTTCAAGCTTGGAGAGCAGATACTGGCCAAGCTCACCTTTGATGAGGGTCTGGAACTGGGCTTCGTCCTTGAAGGCAAACGGCAGATCGAGCGCCTCAAATTCCTTGGCACCCAGTGGCGCGAATTTAGCGGTCGAGGGCGCCAGGAACTGAACGGCGCCAAGCTGCAGCGCCTCGATCTCTTCCTTGTCCTTGAAGAGCTGCGAATTGGGGTAGGTTTCAACCTTGACCTTGCCGCCCGTGTATTTTTCCGCAAGTTCACGGAATTTGATCGCGCCCTTACCCTTGGGCGTGTCGTCAGCCGCGACATGGCTGAATTTCATCACCAGCGGCGCTTGCGCGCGACCGGGAACTCCGTAGGCCGCGGCCAACGCTGCTGTGCTGACGCCTAAACCGAATTGACGACGAGAAATTGATCCCATTTGTACCTCCCTGTTGCGGCCGTTTCGCCGCCTTTCCTGATTCATAACCGCAAAACCACAGTCTTGGCTAGATCAAAGTATAAGGTTCTGGGGTGTTCATGCCGTATTGCCTTGCTGACGGTGTGCCCGACGCTCGGCTGCGCTGCGCAGGAGCGCCAGCCCGCGATAGAGCCCATGCACCATCTTGGAATAGGGAAGCAGGAGAAACAGGCTCAGCACCACCCCAAGATGAACGGCAAGCAAGACACCCATGGCAGCCGTTTCACGTGCCAACAACAGCGCAAAGCCCGTTACGCTCGTGGCAACAAGCAACAAAACAAACGCGCTTTCCATGCCAAACGCGCGTGCATCACCCAGATGGGCACCGCGTCGCAACTTTTGATGCAGCAGCCCGATCGGTCCGATGATGAGACCGATGCCGCCGACACTGCCCAGCACGACCGGCAGGTCATAAGGCGGGTAGGGGGCCTCCATGCCAAGAAGATAATGATAAAGCGTTGCGACCGAGGTCGCCGCAAAGCATAGCAGGAAGCCGTAAAACGTCAGGTGGTGATAAAGCCGCCGGCGATCTTTCCCTGCGTCATCGACATCGCAGCCCGCGCCCCCACCGCCAAGATAACGCAGCGTGGCGACATCGCTGACGGCCATTGCCGCGTCATCTGGCGATATCGCCGGCGGCCGCGAGCCAAGCCAGAAAGTGCGTGCGCCCATCGCCATTGCTGCCAGCGCATAGGCAAACGCCAGGCCAAACAGCAGCGCCATCGCATTGTGCGACATGAGACGATAAAAAGCACCAGGGCCGGCATGCACGGCAAACATCTCGCCACCGGCAGACCAACCGACAAAGCCCAGAAGAAACAGAGAAATGCAGGTGGCGGTCAGAAGGCCCACCACCATGCCATTGGCACCAAACAGCAGCTTCAATGCCGGTGGCCAGGCATAGCTCAGATAGGAATCATTCCTCACCTTGGCCAGGACCGCTGGCACGTTGACGGCAAATTCGTGCGGCGGCGAAAACTGACAATCCGTGTAGCACGCACCGCAGCCATGACAGAGATTGGCGAGATAGTTGAGATCAGCGTCACCAAATTCACGGCGCAATTCCATTGCCGGAAAGACCGCGCATAATCCTTCGCAATAGCGGCACGAATTGCAGATCGTCATCAGCCGGTCTGCTTCCTTGAGCGCCTCAGTTGCGTGCATGGCGCGCCGCCTCCCGTCCGGCGATGCGTCCAAAAACGCTGCCAATTGTCATGCCGATGCCCGCCGCATAGCCTTGCCCCAGAACGTTGCCGGCCATGATCTCGCCGGCGGCGAACATATTGGCCGACGGCTTCCCGTCAGCCATCATCATGCGTGCCTGCGCATTCACCCGCGTGCCCAGATAGGTGAACGTGATGCCGGGGCGCACCGGATAGGCATAAAATGGCGGCGTCTCGATGCGGCGCGCCCAATGTGATTTGGCGGGGTGCAATCCTTCGGTGCGGCAATCATCGAGGATGGTATGATCGAATGTACCGGGACGCACGGCGGCGTTGAACCCGGTTATGGTCTTTTCCAGCGTTGCACCATCAAGATCGAGCTTGCCTGCAAGGTCGCCAATCGTCTCGGCGCGGATCGGTGGATAAAGCGAGGGCATGAACTGCTCCAGGCACGGGGCATCGAAGATGATGTAGGCGATCTGCTCAGGTTGCGCTGCCACCAGCCGGCCCCATATGGCGTAGCGCTTTGGCCAGATATCCTCCCCTTCATCATAGAAGCGCTCGGCCCGCCGGTTGACGACAATCCCGAACACGACGCAATCAAGCCTGGTGATGATGCCGCCATCGAATTTCGGCGCGCGGGCATCGATGGCCACCGCGTGGCACTGCGTCGCGTCGCCGATTGCCCCAACGCCCTTATCCAGCAGCAATTTGAGCACCGTACCCTTGTTGTACGGCGTGCCGCGAATAAGAAAATTGTCGGCAGCCTCTCCCCAACCCTCCTTGAGCCAGGCGATATTGGCCTCAAAGCCACCGGAAGCCGCAATCAGCGTCGCAGCCGTGACGGCGTGACGCTTGTTATCATGGGCAACAATGGCGTTGAGAAAAAAACCGTCTTCAATTGTCAGATCAACGATCTCGGCGTCATAGCGGATCGTTACACCAAGGCGCTCGGCTGTAGCGTAAAGCGCGTTGAGCATTGCTCGCCCGCCACCGAGGAAAAATGAATTGGTGCGCCCGAGGCTCAACGTACCCCCCAGCGAGGGCTGCCAGCGCACGCCCTGCTCGACGATCCAGTCAAGCATGTCCTCGGACTCGCCGATCATCAGGCGCGCCAGTTCCGGGTCGGTCTTGCCACCGGTGACCTTGAGCAGATCGTCGTAAAATTCGTCCTGCGTGTAGGGGCCGGTGAGCGTATGGGTTGCCTTGGCATGGGCGCAGCGCATGTTGCGTGTGTGGCGGGTATTGCCGCCTCGGTAGAATTTAGGCGCCGCCTCCACCACCAGAACGCGAGCGCCTCCGCGCGCTGCCGCGATTGCCGCACACAGCGCCGCATTGCCGCCGCCAACCACCAGCGTGTCGTAATGTTGATCCCACGATTCCATGATCAGCGTTCTACCTGCAGTTGCGGCGACAGGAAACGGGCAGGAGGTTGGAACATGCCGGGCTGCCTCACTCGCGCTTTGTCGCCAGCGCGTCAGGGTTCACGACATGAACGGGCGCGCCGTCGCGATAGGCGATGATCTGGTCGAAGATGTCGCCAAACTGCACATCATATTCCTCATGCGTCACAAAGCCGATATGCGGCGTTGCCACCACATTGGGCATATCAAGCAGCGGATGGCCTTCAGCGCCGATCGGTTCGTGCTCGTAGACATCGATGGCGGCCATGCCTGGCCGTCCTGCCTCAAGTGCTGCCACCAGTGCCCCCGGCGCGATGATGCCAGCCCGGCTGGTGTTGACGATGAGCGCTCCGGGTTTCATGCGGGCCAGATCATCCGCCGTGACAATGCCGCGCGTGGCATCGACGAGGCGCAGATGCAGCGAAACCACATCGCTTTCGGCAAAGAGTTCAGCCTTGTTGCCAGCCTGCGCATAACCATCGGCGATCGCCGCCGCCCGGCTCTTGTCGCTGCCCCACACCAGCACTTTCATGCCGAAGGCTTTGCCGTAGCGGGCGACTTCCCTGCCGATCCGCCCATAGCTGAAGACACCGAGCGTCTTGCCATGCAGCGTATAGCCAACCCCCATCTGCCAGGTGCCGGCCTTGAGCGATGCCATCTGTTGCGGGATCGAGCGGACAGCGGCCAGCACCATCGCCCACGTGAATTCAGCCGTCGCATATGACGGCGTGCCGGCATGCATATTGGACGAGACGATGATCCCGCGTGCGGTGCAGGCCGCAATATCAATATGAGGATAAACGCTGCGCTGACTGATGAGTTTGAGATTGGGCAGTTTCTCGATCAGCGCGCGGGACATGGCGGTGCGTTCGCGAAACAGAACCAGCACCTCGGTGTCGCTCAGCCGGCGCGCCAGCTCGCCGACATCTGCGACATGATCATTCCACACGGTAACGTCGAAGCCGTCGAGCTTGCGAAAGCACGGCAAGCCGCGCAGCGTGTCATGCCAGTCATCGAGGATGGCGATTTTCATCGTTCAGCCTTGACGCCTGAGAAAGTCGCTGCCGCGTGCCGTGATACAAACGATCTGCCGGCCCTCACGGATCTTGCGCTCGACAAACCGGCGATCATTTGCCTCTTCCCATACCGGCAGGCGCGGGCAGGAGGTGCGCCAGGCCGACATGACGTCGGCATAGGGCTTTTCGCCTGCGGCAAGAAAAGCCAGCAGGTCGACCACCAGAGCGTTCAAGGGAGCATCGATCACGTCATTCATTGGCTTGGGCTCATGTTACCGCCTGGGTGCCTGGCAGCGCAGAGTGATCATGCCTTCCTTTTAACGGCATGAGAAGATGCCTGCCCGGCTGTTTTTGCAGCCTCCTGCAGCGCTTTGCGAAATTCATCACGCCGCTCATGGATCGAGGCAATGACCGGACCCATCGGCTTGCCGAGGCCAACCAGCGCCGCTTCCGACAATTGCAGGCTGGCTTCGATGGTTTCCGGCACGGCATCGGTGACGCCCAGCGCATAGAGCTGGCGGGCATGGTCGCCGTCGCGCGCCCGCGAAATGATGACCAGGTCGGGCCTCAGGCGTCGCAGTCCTTCGACGATGCGGGCAATCAGCGCCATGGAATGGATGGTGATGACGACGGCGGACGCGTCTGCAATGCCGCAATTTTCGAGAAACTGCGGGTCGCTCGCATCACCGAAATAAACTTCATGGCCACGGCGGCGGTCATCGCTGACGCTGCGGGCATCCGAATCGATGGCCGTCACCTCAAGCCCGTGGCGCCGCAACATGTCGCCCACCACCTTGCCGACGCGACCATAGCCAACGACAATGGCGTGATGACGGCGCTCGCCGGGCATCTGCGACAGAGCCGGATCGACCGGCCTGGGGGCGTCGACCCGCTGCGACAGGCGCCGGGCCAGGGTCGCGATCGCCGGCAGAAGCAGCATGGTGAGCGAGGTGACGGCGAGTGCAAAATGCCCGGTTTCCGCCGGCACGACATCAAGCGACAGCGCCAATCCGAGGCCTACGAAAGCAAACTCGCCGCCGGCTGCCAGCAGCAGCGCCACTTCGAGCGCAACCACCCGGCTGAGCCTGAAACTGCGCGCCGCGCCGAACGCAATCACCCCCTTGATGGCAAACAGCGCTGCGATGCCGAGCGCCGTCATCACTGGCGCATGCACAACCACGCGACCGTCAATGCCCATGCCGACGGTAAAAAAGAAGATGCCGAGAAGAAGCCCTTTGAACGGTTTGATCAGCGTTTCGATGGCCCTGCGATATTCGGTTTCAGCCAGCAGCAAGCCGGCGATGAAGGCGCCGAGCGCCATCGACAAATTGGCAAGCGCGGCAATGACGCCGGTGGCGACAATCACGAACAGGATGGCGGCAATGAAGAGATCGCTGGATGCAGCTCCTGCCACCAGCCGGAACAGCGGGCGCAAAAGCAGGCGGCCGACGATGACAATGACAGCGATCGCCAGCACGGCCTGCGCGAGCGCGAGCAGTACCGTGATGGTGACCGAACCACCGCTGCGGCTGCCCAGGATAGTGATGAAAATCAACAGCGGCACGATGGAGAGATCCTGCGCCAGCAGGATGGCGAAGCTCGCGCGCCCGGTCGCCGTCGCCATACGCCCCTGTTGCGACAGGAGTTCGATGATGATCGCCGTGGAGGACAGGGACAGGCACGAGCCGATGACCACCGCCACGGATGGCGAAAGGCCAAGCAGCAGTAAAACCCCGCTCAACGTCAGAGCTGAGACAATAATCTGCAGGCTGCCAAGCCCGAAGACGAGCCGGCGCATGGAGATCAGCCGCTCGTAGGAGAGTTCGAGGCCGATGAGAAACAGAAGGAATATCACGCCGAATTCCGCGATGTTTCCGACGTTCTTTCCATCCGATATCGATATATATGCCATCCACGGATAAAGAGCCGCGAGTGATCCCAGACCGTAGGGACCAACCACCGCGCCGGCGATGAGATAGGCCACGACCGGGCTCCAGCCGAAGCGGCGCGCCAGCGGCACGACAATACCCGCCGTTCCCAGCACGACCAGCGCATCGCCATAGGTCGGTATATCGAATCCTGTCGCCATCCTGCCTCCGGCAACGATATTAGGCCCGGATTCGAGCCTTGTATTGCGGCATGTTGTCGAATGCGGTCGGCAGTTGAGAATGGCGGCTGGTGACAGCTGTGCGCCAGAGGCAACCGATCACTCTGCCACGCGGCCAAACTTTTGCTCGCGATCCGGCCGATCAACCCTGGTCAATGAAAGCGGTCAGGATGTACATCCGGAATTATCGTATTGCATCAACGATGTGACGCGATCGGTCAGAACATACAAGCAATTGCAATAATGAAAATTTGGCGCTCCCGACGGGATTCGAACCCGTGTACCCAACGTGAAAGGCTGGTGTCCTAACCACTAGACGACGGGAGCCTGCGCCGGAAACTTCGTCCCGACGCCCGGCGCTTATAAGGTGGTGCGCTGCACGGTGCAAGCGCTAGATCAGCCTTGTGAAGGCCGCTATGCGCCCATCACGCGCCAAGCTTACCATACGCCGGTGTTGGGCATCGACGCCCACGGTTCGGCTGGCGCTTTCGCTTCGCCCTTTTGCAACAGCTCGATCGAGATGAGATCAGGCGAGCGGATGAAAGCCATGCGCCCGTCACGCGGCGGGCGGTTGATGATGACACCGGCAGCCTGCAGCCTGGCGCAAGTCGCGTAGATATCGTCCACCTCGTAGGCGAGATGGCCGAAATTGCGCGCAGTGCCATAATCCTCCGGCGTCCAGTTATAGGTGAGTTCGACCATTGGCGCATCACGCCGCCCTTCGGCGATGGCCGCGCGGGCAGCAGCTTCATCCTCCTTGGCGCACAGGAAGATGAGGGTGAATTTGCCAGCCTCACTGTCGATGCGGCGCAATTCGATGAGGCCGAATTTGGTAACGTAGAAATCAAGGCTCTCTTCGATATTTCTCACGCGCACCATAGTGTGCAGATAGCGCATCATCGTCTCCTTCAGCTGTGATCCCGGTCAAGCCTCGTTATGTGCCTTGGTCTTTATCCTGTGTCCAAGCCGCTTCTCATAGCGACCAATGAGGGCCCCTGGAATTATGGATCGTTTTGTCGCACCCTTTTCCCGTGCACATTTCCGGTGCGGACGGCTAAAACCTATCTGCAAAGCCGGCAGGCAGGAATAGGGCGGCCATGATCCTGATCACGGATGGTGATGAAGCGCGCATGCGGTTGCATGAGGAGATTGCTGCCGCGCGCTCGATCCTGCCGTTCACCGGCGCTGGTATCTCGACGGATGCCGGTATCCCTGACTTCCGCTCGCCGGGCTCGTTGTGGACCGTCAACAAGCCGATCCCCTTTGCGGCCTTTGTCGCGGAGCCGGCGGTCCGCATTGAGGGCTGGCGGCGAAAATTCGCTATGGACGACAGCTTCGCCGGGGCGCAGCCGACATCCGCCCACCATGTCATGACAAATTGGGTGCGCGAGGGGCGAGCGAGGGCGGTGATAACGCAAAATATCGACGGGTTGCATCAGGCTGCCGGCCTGAGCGAGGAAGACGTCATCGAACTTCATGGCAACACCACTTATGCGCGTTGCCTTCAGTGTAGAAAACGTCACGAATTGGGGCCGATCCGCGCATATTTCCAGCAGCACAGCACGCCGCCCGATTGCATGGAGTGTGGCGGCGTTTTGAAAAGTGCGACCATTTCATTTGGTCAGGCGATGCCGCAGAGCGCGTTGACGCGCGCCGGCGAATTGGCAAAGCGATGCGACCTTTGCCTCGTCGTTGGCTCCTCGCTGGTCGTCTATCCCGCCGCAGCCATCCCCCTTGTCGCGCGGGACGCCGGCGCCCGCCTTGTCATCATCAATCGCGAGAAGACGGCGCTGGATGAAGAAGCCGACCTCGTATTGCGCACCGAAATCGCCGCCTGTTTCCCTCCTCATTTTCCCTAGGAAAGGCGCAACAACAACATGGAAATGCGGAGGAATACATACAATTACGCCTCAATTTATTTGAATTTTGATACTGCGCCTACTTCGTTTTTGCTCGAATCATGGCAAGCTTAAATTTGTGTTAATCAGCATTGCTGGGGCGGCGGAGTGCCAAATGAGTGCGAATGAGGGGCGGGGCCTCGACCGCGATGTAGGCTCGGGATCGGATGCAGGGCTCGACGTCGTCGAGATCGCCGGCATCATCAAATGGTTCGATGTCGCTAAAGGCTACGGATTCATCATTCCAGATAACGGGCTGCCGGATGTGTTGCTGCACGTGACCGTCCTGCGCCGCGATGGTTTCCAGACGGCTTACGAAGGCAGCCGCGTGGTGGTTGAGGTTTTGAACCGTCAACGGGGATTGCAGGCGTTACGCGTCAAAGCGATGGATGAATCAGCGGCCATTCATCCCTCGCAATTGCCGCCGGCGCGAACCCATATTCAGGTAGCCCCGACGTCGGGACTCGAGCGCTGCATCGTCAAATGGTTCAACCGGACCAAGGGCTTTGGCTTTCTCACCCATGGCGAGAATGGTCGCGACATCTTTGTCCATATGGAAACGCTGCGCCGTTTCGGTGTCACCGAATTGCGACCGGGGCAGACGGTCATGGCCCGCTTTGGTGAAGGCCCCAAAGGGTTGATGGCTGCAGAAGTGCGCCCCGAAAGCGGCGGAAATATTCCACAGTCGCATTGATCGATGCCATCATGTGTCGGTATGAACGGTGCGCCCTGCTGCCTTTGGCAGACAGGCGTTCATTGCATCATGGCAGACGGGTGACATATGCGGACGACAGTCTGGAACATCAGGACGGGATCGAGCCGGCGTTCTGAGCGCGGACGATCATGGCATCTGTGGTCGGCAGTGCTTGGTCTCGTTGTCATGTTCGCCAGCCTCTCCCTGGCGCAAGACAAGCCGCAGACGGGTTTGCGCACGGCGGCACTTGATATCGTGGCGGCCAGCGGCGTTCATCACTTTACCGTTGAAATGGCGCTCGGCGATGAGGAGCGATCAGTCGGCCTGATGCATCGCCGCGAGCTGGCGAGCGATAGCGGAATGCTCTTTGATTTCGGCCGTGACGATATCGTGACGATGTGGATGAAGAACACCATCTTGTCGCTCGATATGGTGTTTATCAAAGCCGATGGAACGGTAGCGCACGTGGTGGAGCAAACAACGCCGTTCTCGC
Organism: Raskinella chloraquaticus (SeqCode); assembly: GCF_021731865.1. Taxonomy (NCBI): domain Bacteria; kingdom Pseudomonadati; phylum Pseudomonadota; class Alphaproteobacteria; order Hyphomicrobiales; family Phreatobacteraceae; genus Raskinella (SeqCode); species Raskinella chloraquaticus (SeqCode). The sequence continues at coordinate 51,292 of NZ_JAKFWN010000024.1, forward strand.
TTGCAACCATTTCCTCGCGCGTCCAGGTGCGCGCCGTGCTTGAAGTGCCGGCCGGAACCGTGAAACGTCTCGGTGTGAAACCGGGCGACCGCATTCGCAACGTTATCTTTGGCAATCTGTGACATCGTTTTCTCGCCGACGGGCGGGTGGCCGGTGGCAGCAAGTCTTGACGAGCGCTGCACAGCCGTGTCATCGCACCGTCGGTAGACTGAGAATTCGGGGCGTAGCGCAGCCTGGTAGCGCATCTGTTTTGGGTACAGAAGGTCGCGAGTTCAAATCCCGCCGCCCCGACCACTCTCTCGTCGTGCCAATCGATCATCAGATGACAGGAGCAGGTGATGACCGCGAGGATCTACAAGCCAGCGCGCAGTGCCATGCAGTCAGGGCGCGGCAAGACCAAGATGTGGCTGCTTGAATTCCAGCCGCACGAGCGCCGTGGCGCTGATCCGTTGATGGGGTGGGTATCATCCGGCGACACGCAGACGCAGGTGAAGCTGTGGTTTGAGACCCGGGAAGCTGCCGCAGCCTATGCCGAGCGCCAGGGAATCGCTTACGAAGTCAGCGAATCGGCGGCATCGGAATCACCCGCGATGTCCTACTCCGACAACTTCAAATTCACGCGCATTGGTCAATGGACCCATTGAGTATGCGTCTGACCCCGTAGCTCAGCTGGATAGAGCAAGTGCCTTCTAAGCACTAGGTCGCAGGTTCGAGCCCTGCCGGGGTCGCCATATGGCAATACTGATTTTCGTGACAGCTCTATTATGAAATCTTGTCAAGTGAAAATGGACGAGGTGTTACATACATAAATTACGTCTATACAGACGTTAGCGTTGTCAGGCTGCGTTTATAGTTTTTATTTTGTTTTGTCCCATCATAAATACCGCTTCGATATCGTTGAGTCGCTTTCTGTGGATAGACTCCAGATCCCGCAAAATAACCTTTAATTATCGAGGTTTACTCTCGCTTGTCGCCGCTCTGTCATGTATTGCAGCTTGAGGCTCACTGCTGAGAGCCTCGGCCCGGGCGGGTACTCCGCGTGGTGCTGTTCGACAAACCAACGCGCTGCCGGCACAGCGCCAAACGGTCCTCGCCATGAATCAGGCAGTGATGCGCGTACAGGTCGATTATGGTCCCTTCGGCGAGATGATCCGCGCCGTCCGGGCCCTGCGTCAGGGAGAGCTTGTGTTCTTCCTCACCGGCGACATTGTGGACGCGCCAAACAAATACACCATCCAGTTATCGCCTAACCAGCACGTGCTGACGCGGCGCGCCTTGTGGCGGTTGGTCAATCATTCCTGTGAGCCTAATCTTGTCGTCGATGTCGCCAACCGGCGCATGGTTGCTGCGCGCCCCATTGAGGCAGGCGAAGAGCTCTCCTTCGATTACAACACCACCGAATGGTCGATGGCATCTCCTTTTGACTGCGGCTGTGGTCAGCCCGGATGCGTGCGTGTCGTCCAAGGCTTCCGTTATCTCTCCGGCCCGCAGCGTCAACGTATCGCCGCCCGCCTGTCGCCCTACATTGCCTCGCGCATCGACGATCAGGGCTGAAAACCGCCCGCGCGATCAGCAGCCGGCAAGCGCGCGGCTGCGGCCGGTCCATGTTTTCGTTCCCTACCAGTTGAGCGAGGGGCGCGCCGCCAGCCCCTATTATGATACCGCCGAATTCCGCGCTGAACTGCCAGGCTGGTTTGCACCAGGTCGCGAGTGGCGCTGGTGCGTGATTACGCTCGACGAGCAGTCGCTGACGCGCGCTGTCAGTGAGGCGCGCGCTGCCGGTGCGGTCGTGCTCAATCTCTGCGATGGTGACGAGCAGGATGGCTATCCCGGACCCTCCGTTGTCGCGGCGCTGGCGGCATCGGGAGTATCTTTCAGCGGCGCCGATCCACGGTTTTATGGCTTGTCGTCCTCCAAGCTGGCGATGAAACAGCGCTTCATTGCCGCCGGCCTGCCGACGGCCCCGTTCATCCGCCTTGACCACGATGAAGCGATCGCGCTGGCTAAGACCGTCGTCGGTTATCCCTGTATTCTCAAGCTCGATGTTTCCGCTGATGGCATCGGCATGACCCGACGATCGGTTGTGGCTGGTGCTGACGACCTGAAAGACGAGCACGCGGCCTTGCTCGCCCACGGGTTTGGCGCTCGCATGCCGTATGTGGAGGCCTTCGTAAAAGGCCGCGAAATGAGTGTGCTTGTTGTCGAGGACGACAGCGCGGCGACAGGCCTGCGCGCTTTCGCGCCTGTCGAATGCGTCTTTGATACCCGCATCCCTGATCGCGAGCGCATCCTCTTCAAGGGGCATCGCGATTTTGATCCCTTTGGCAATCAGCGCGACGAGGGCACGGCGGCTCGTGTTGTTTATCAGACAGCCCCCGACGTCTTTCATGAACCCTTGAAGCGCCTGGCAATCGCTGCGTTCCGAGCGGTGGATGGGGTAGGCTACGCGCGCATTGATGTCAGGATACGCGATGGCGACGACGCTGCCTTCCTGCTTGAGGTCAATGCCAATTGCTCGCTGTCGCGTGATGAGCTGAGCATCGCTCCAGCGCTCGCCGCCGCGCATTATGACTTCAGCGATCTGGTGCGGCTGATATTGCGCGAAAGTGTCGAGGCTGCGAGATGACCGCGCCCCTCGCCCGCGCCAGCCATATCCCGCCACCACCCGTGCACGTCTTCGTACCCTATGCCGCTGCTGGCGAGGCTCTGATCAGCCCGTATTTCGAAACGGCTGAGATGCGCTTTGATGTTGCGCAATGGATGCAGGCCCTGGGCCGACAATGGCAATGGGTCCGCGTCACAGCGCACAACATCGAGGCCGTCATCGACGATGCGCGCCGCGCTGGCGCTAGCGTTTTCAACCTCTGTGACGGCGATGACATCAATGGCTATCCGGGCCTGTCGGTCGTGCGGGCGCTTGAAGCAGCGCGCCTTGCCTTTACCGGCGCTCGCCGTCGATTTTATGAGATATCCACGTCAAAGCTTGCCATGAAGGAACGGTTTCGCTCTGCCGGTGTCGCGACCGCTCCTTACGTCGTGATCAACGACGTTACCCGCGATCTGCAAACGGCGGCCAGAGAGATCGGCTTTCCGCTGTTCCTGAAGCCCGATGTCTCGTTTGGCGCTGCCGGCATCACATTGCGTTCACTGGCCAGGACGCTGGACGAGGCGCAGGCCAATGCCACGCTCCTGCTGGCTGGAATGCATGATTGCCATGTCGCGCCGGGAGGCTTTTTCGCCGAGCCTTATCTCGATGGCCGCGAATTCACGGTGCTGTGCGTTGCTGATATCGGCGCGCCGCACGGTGTGAGGGTGCTTGAGCCCGGCGAGCGCGTGTTCCATCCGGCGCTGCCCGAGGATCAACGCTTTCTCACCTTTGAGCGCGTCTGCGGAGAGTATTCCCATGATGAGCGCCTGCCTGACGGCATTGACCTTTACGGCTATGCGCCAGCCCCCTCGAGCGATCACGCCCATCTGGTTGATCTGGCGCGCCGCGCCTATCTCGCGGTTGATGGCAGTGGCTATGCGCGCGTTGACATCCGCGCCTCGCGCCGCACGGGTGAAGCCTATGTCCTCGAGGTTAACGCCAATTGCGCCTTGTCATCTGACGACACATCGTCAGTCGGCGGTATTCTTGCCATGTCGGGGATGTCTTCGGCGGACCTGATCGCCCTTATTCTGACGGATGGCGAGGCGAGGGCGTTGTGAAAATCTGTGTCCTTCAACCCTCCTATCAGCGCACCGAGATGCTGGCGGATTACGCAAGGAATGATCCACCCCGTGATCTGTCAGGGCTGGTTCCGGAGTGGCAATTCACCCATGTCTTTCTTGATAAAGCGACTGTCTACCGCCAGTTGAAAGCGCTGAAACGTGACAATTTTGATATGTTCGTCAACCTGTGCGAGGGGCATCTCGAATGGGACGTTCCGTCAATTGACGTCATCCATGCGTTGGACGCGCTCGGACTTCCTTATACCGGGCCAAGCGCCGATCTTTATGAGCCGCGCAAGGGCGCGCTGAAGATCATTGCGCGCTATAGCAGCGTCGCGACGCCGGGCTTTGTCAGGGCGAGCCGGCTGGAGGATGTAAAGCGGGCAGGCGAGTTGCTCTCATTTCCACTTTTTCTGAAGCCTAACGAGGGTGGCGACAGCTTTGGTATCGACAGCGATAATCTGGTGAATGATCAAATCGCACTGATCGCAAAAGGCGCGGCACTTCTGGCTGCGTTTGATGACATTCTCATCGAGCAATTCATCGGCGGCCGCGAATTTTCCGTGCTGGTTGCCGCTGATCCGCGATCGCCCGGCATGCCGCGCGCCTTCGCGCCGATCGAGTTCGTATTTCCACCCGGTGAACGCTTCAAATCCTATGCGTTGAAGAACACCGAGTTTCATCCTGAGCTGAACATCGCCGTAACCGATGAGGCGCTCGCGACACAGTTGAAGGATGCGGCGCGCCGGATATTCCTCGCTTTTGGGGCCAAGGGCTATTGCCGGCTTGATTTTCGACTGGACGCGCATGGTACCGTCCATGTTCTCGATGCCAATTTCACCTGCTCGGTCTTTTATCCTGATGGCTTCCACGGCACCGCTGATTATATCCTGGCGCGTGACGGGTTCGGGACGGCGGCCTTCCTGCGTCTGATTGTTGCCGATGGGCTTGCCCGCCACAGATCGCGCCGTAAATCCTATCGCGTACGCGACAACGGGCTTGCGGGGCTTGGTATCGAGGCAACGTGCGCTTTGGCGCCGGGCGACATTGTGTTCAAAGGTGAGGAGCGTGCGCAGCGCCTCGCAACCAGACGCCATGTCACGAATAAGTGGAATGACAGCGACCAGCGCCTGTTTGCCCAATATGCCTATCCGCTCAGCGACGAGGTTTATATTCTGTGGTCGGAAGACTGGAACGATTGGGCGCCGCAGAACCATTCCTGCGACCCCAATACAGGCTATGACGGCCTCGACGTGATCGCTTTGCGCCCGATTGCCGAAGGCGAGGAATTGACGCTCGATTACGCGACATTCTGCAACGAGGCGGCAGAAGGGTTCACCTGCGGCTGCGGCGCCGTATCGTGCCGTGGATTCGTCACCGGAACGGCTGGAAATTCTGTTGATCGCCGCGAGGCATCCCGGCGATCCCCGGGCAAATGAGACGGTTGTGGAACGCCACTGCGACAACAGTTCGCAGAACAGCTTGGCGTCGCGCCCTCGACCTGTTATAGCGCCGCGCGGACGATATCTCCAGCAAGGCCTCGTGGCGGAATGGTTACGCAGCGGACTGCAAATCCGTGTATTCCGGTTCGATTCCGGACGAGGCCTCCACACTTGTCGCTACGGCCTGCCAAGATGCCGGCTTGCGACTGACGTGGCGCGTCGTTAAAGTTTGTCGCTCACTCAAGCCTGGGATTTGTCATGGATTTCGATCTTGCCCGCGAAACGATGGTGAACAGCCAGATCCGCACGGTCGATGTGACGGATTCGCAGGTGATCGCTGCGTTTCTGAAAATAAGGCGCGAGGCCTACATTGCGCCGGCCTGGCGAGAGATCGCTTATTGTGACGGCGAGCTTGGCGTCGATGAGATGAACCAGTCGCGCGTGCTGCCATCGCCGGCAGCCTGGGCACGTCTCGTCCAGCTTCTCGCCCCCACAAGCGATGGCAAGCTGCTGATGATCGGCTGCGCAGGCGGCTACGGCGCTGCTATTCTGGCCGAGCTTGTCCACCATGTTGTTGCCATCGAGGCTGACCGTGATGTGGCGAACACGGCCAAATCAGCACTGCGCGCCAACGGTGTCGCCAATGTCGATGTTCACCATGGTGCAATGGCGGCGGGCGTGCCAAGCGATGCGCCCTTTGCCAGCATCATCTTCGAAGGCGCAATCGACGCATTGCCGGCCTCAATCAGTGCACAGCTCGCTCCCGGCGGGCGTATGGTCGCTGTGGTCGGACGCGGGCGAACGGCCAAGGCGCATCTTTATCGCCGCCAGGAGGCTGTCGTATCGGGTCAGGCGATGTTCGATGTGGCTGTCCCGACACTGGCGGGGTTCGAAACGCAACCGGCTTTCGAGTTTTCTGCATAGGCCGGCAGCGGAATGAACGTGTTCACACGTTGCAACATTGCTTCACTTGCGGCAAATCGCAGCTTTGTACGACGCTGTCATTGTGAATAAGCGCGGACCTGCTATGGTTCGCGCATTGCATCAGCGACCCCGACAACGGCAATGTCGAGGATTGTGCAGGCCAAAAGGTTAACAATGCGCTTACGTTTTCCATCATGCATCGCGCTCCTCGGTTTCGGTGTTATTTTTGGCGGGCATGCAAGTGAGCTGAGGGCGCAAACCATCCGCGACGCGCTGGCCAGCGCCTACGTGTACAATCCCCAGCTTAACGCCGCGCGCGCCGCGCTTCGTGTCACCAACGAAAGCGTACCGCAGGCACTGGCAGGCTATCGCCCGACCGTCAGTCTGAACGCCGATCTCGGCGCCCAGCACAATATCAACACCACGGGTCGGGGATCGCAGACGACAGCGGGCGCTGGCCGTCAGGAAACAAACCAGACACCTGCGGGTTACAGCTTTACGGTCAACCAGACGCTGTTCAACGGCTTTTCGACTGACAATCAGGTCCGTCAGGCCGAATCTCTGGTACGTGCCCAGCGCGAGACCCTGCGTACCGCCGAACAATCCATCATGTTGCTTGCCGTGACCGCCTTCATGGATGTGGTGCGCGATCAGGCGATCGTGAAACTGCAAAAAAACAACGTCGTCGTGCTGACCGAGCAACTGCGGCAGACCCGTGATCGCTTCAAGGTTGGCGAAGTGACGCGAACCGACGTGGCACAGGCAGAGTCACAATTGCAGGGCGGTATATCTCAGGTGAGCGCAGCTGAAGCGGCTTTGATTGCGAGCAAAGCCAATTATCGCCAGCAGATTGGCCAGGAAGCAGGAAATCTCAATCCCCAGACCAATGTCGAGCGGACGCTGCCGAAATCCGTCGCCGCAGCGATTGAAGCCGGCGCCAGCGAACACCCGCAGATAAGGGCAGCGGCCTATAATGTTGATTCCGCCGCCTTCGCCATTCAGATCGCCGAGGCCGCACTTTATCCGACGATCACCGTCGGCGGCACCGCGTCAACCGGCTTCAATCGCGCCATCGGCAACAATACGTCGGAGTCCTACGCGGTTGTGGGACGCGTGACGGTGCCCCTCTACGAGGCGGGCGTTGCGCCCTCGCGGGTGCGGCAGGCCAAAGAGACGCTCGGCCAGAATCGTATCCAGGTTGACGTGGTCCGCGATCAGATCCGTGCGCTCGTTGCCACCCAATGGGGCAATCTCGAGAGCCAGCGCGCCCAGGTCAACGCCTCGCAGGCGCAGATCAAGGCGGCAAAGATCGCCTTCGACAGTATTAGGGAGGAAGCGCGCGTCGGCCAGCGGACGATCCTCGACGTGCTGAACACCCAGCAGATCTTGCTCAATGCGCAAGTAGCGCTCGTGCGCTCGCAACATGACCGCACCGTCGCTGCCTACACGCTGCTTGGCGCCATCGGCCGCCTGAGTGCGGAGCAATTGCAACTCGCCGTCGCCCTTCACGATCCGACCCAGCACTACGAGCAGGTGCGTGATCGCTGGCACGGGCTGCGGACGCCAAGCGGCGAATAGGTCGCATTTGACGACGCAAAACTCTGGAAAATACAAACAAAAAGCCGGCGTTTGCATTGCGAATCAAGTCAGACATGCGCATGACTATCAGGCAGCGTGTCAGCCATCGCAGCTGCTCGTTCTGGTGTCCACTTGGGACGTCTGGTCGAAACTGCAGATGCTTGGTCGGCGTCGGTTCGAACAGGCCGATAGTGTCGCGCTGTTCGGGGACTTCGGGCGACGGGTTGATATGTAGGGCAGGTCAGCAAGGCGTTTGGTGGGATCACAGGCATGAGTAAGGCGACCGCGGCAGCCGAACCATCGATGGAAGAAATACTGGCGTCGATTCGCCGCATCATCACCGATGGTGACGCCGCGCCAGCAGCCCCGGCCGCGAAGTCGGAACCGCCAAAACCCGAGGCACCAAAGGCTGCCGCCCCCAAGCCTGCCGCGCCTAAACCGACACCTGCGCCGAAAGCCTCTGAGCCGGCCAGCCAGGATGATATCGACGCCATGCTGGCGGCGATGGATGCCGGTGAGGACGAGCCGGCTGCCGTTCCGGAAGTCGCGGAAAGCGAGGCGGACGACGAAGAAGAAGCGCTTGATCTTGCCATGGTTCGGGCGGCCGCCGATGTCAGCAATAACGCGGCCCCTGCCAAATCCGCCGCCAAGGCGATGCCGGTTGTCGAGGTCGAGGAGGATCTCGGTTTCGAAGAGCCTGTTGACGAAGAGCCGATGGCACCTGTGATGATGCCCGCGGCGCCTGTGGCGACGCGGTCGACAGGCGCGGTCAGCGCGCCGGCTTCCATGGCAAGCCCGCCCGCTGCTGCAGCACCCGCCTTGCTGTCGCAGGATACCGAAGCCTCGGTTGCCGCCGCCTTCAGCTCGCTCACCCAGGCGATCTTCTCCAATGAGCCGCGAACCATTGAAGACGTGATGAAGGAATTGCTGCGGCCGATGATCAAGACCTGGCTTGACGATAATCTGCCCTCCGTTGTTGAACGGCTGGTCCGGGAGGAGATTTCCCGCGTCGCGCGTGGCAGGCGTTAAGTTCGTTTCCCTGTCGCGCACATCGTGCCGTTGACAAGCATGCCGCTTGCCGCTTCAAACCTCGCTCCAAAGATGTGGTGAGCGTAACGTCATGCTGGATAAAACCTATTCTCCCGCCGAGATCGAGGCGCGCGTGGCGCAAGCCTGGGAGAAGGCTGACGCGTTTGCAGCCGGCCGGTCCGAGCGCCGGGGTGCCCCGCCCTTCAGCATTGCCATTCCGCCACCCAACGTCACCGGTTCGCTCCATATGGGGCATGCGCTCAACAACACGCTGCAGGACATTCTCTGCCGTTACTGGCGCATGAAGGGCAGGGATGTGCTCTGGCAACCGGGCACTGATCATGCCGGGATCGCGACCCAGATGGTTGTGGAGCGCCAGCTCATGGAGCGCCAGCAACCATCGCGGCGCGACATGGGACGAGACGCTTTCCTTGAACGCGTCTGGGCGTGGAAAGCCGAATCGGGCGGGACGATCGTCAGCCAGTTGAAACGACTTGGCGCGTCGTGTGACTGGTCGCGCGAGCGCTTTACCATGGGTAATCGCGAGGAGGGCGAGCGCGGCCAGATGCAGCGCGCCGTCGTGGCGTTTTTTACGACATTGAGCAAAACATTAGATAAAGATAACAAGCCATTGCTTTATAAAGCAAAGAGACTGGTCAACTGGGACCCTAAACTGCTCACCGCCATCTCTGATCTCGAGGTCGAGCAGCGCGAGATTAAGGGCAGCTTCGCCTGGCATCGCGGCGAGACGGACAAGGAAGGTAACCCCAAACCGTTCGACGAATCCGCCCTGCGCAAGATTCTGACCCGTGAGCCGGGCGGTCACCTCTACTATTTTGACTATCCGCTTGAGGGCGCAACGTTCAATGCCGACGATTCGGCGACTTATATTACCGTCGCCACCACCCGGCCCGAGACCATGCTGGGCGATACCGGCGTTGCCATTCATCCTGAAAATGACAAGCTGAAGCACCTGATCGGTCGCAATGCGGTGCTGCCATTGGTTGGACGGCTCATTCCTCTGGTTGGCGATGAGTACGCGGACCCTGAAAAAGGCACGGGTGCCGTCAAGATCACACCGGCCCATGATTTCAACGATTTCGAGGTCGCCAAGCGCTGCGGGTTGTCGACCGTCAATATGCTGACAAAGGACGGGCGGGTTGATCTTTCCTCCGCCGATTTCGATGTCGTGCCCGAGACGACGCGCGCACTTGTCGGCCTTGGCCGGTTCGAGGCGCGTCTGCAGGTGGTTGCATTGATGGTAGCGGCGGGATTGCTGCGCCAGGTTGAGCCCCATCTCCAGCAGGTGCCGCATGGTGACCGCTCGGGCGTGCCGGTCGAACCGTTCCTCACTGACCAATGGTACGTGAACGTCAAGCCGCTGGCTGACAAATCGATGCAATGGGTGCGCGAGGGCGCGATCAGGATCGTTCCGCAGGCGCGCGAGGCTGATTTCTTCCGCTGGATGGAGAATATCGAGCCGTGGTGCATCTCGCGCCAATTGTGGTGGGGCCACCAAATTCCTGCCTGGTATGGCCCGGACGGCGATTTTGTCGTTGCGGAAAACGAGAACGAGGCGCGTCAGCTGGCGGATGCCAAATGGGGATCGCAAGCCGCAATCACTCGCGATCCGGACGTGCTCGATACGTGGTTTTCATCGGCGCTCTGGCCCTTTTCAACGCTGGGCTGGCCGGATGCGACCGCAGAACTTGACCGCTATTACCCGACCTCCGTCCTGGTGACCGCCGCCGATATTCTCTTTTTCTGGGTGGCGCGCATGATGATGGCCGCAGCCGCGACGCAAGGAAATTTGCCGGCGGAGAGGCAGCCTCCGTTTCACACCGTCTATCTCCATGGCCTGGTGCGGGACGAGAAGGGGCGGAAAATGTCGAAATCCGTCGGCAACGTCCTCGACCCGCTGGTGGTGATCGATCAGTACGGGGCTGACGCGCTGCGCTTTACCATCGCCACCTTCGCCGCCCAGGGGCGCGATCCCAAGATCGGCGTCAAAACTGCTGAATCCTATCGCAACTTCGCAACCAAGATGTGGAATGCCGCCCGTTTCTGTGAATTCAACGGCTGTGTCGCTGATCCGGCATTCAAGCCTGAGGGCGTGAGCGCAACGGTCAATCGCTGGATTCTGGGTGAGTTGCAGGCAGCGATTGGCGATATTGCTGCCGCCATCGAGGCGTATCGCTTCAATGACGCGGCCAATGGTGCCTATCATTTTGTCTGGGGAACATTTTGCGACTGGTTTGTCGAATTGACCAAACCCGTGTTGCAAGGCCCTGATGGGCCGGCAAAGGACGAAACGCGGGCAACTGCCGCGTTCGTTCTCGATCATATCATCCGCATCATGCACCCGTTCATGCCCTTCATCACCGAGGAATTATGGGCGCGCATGGCGGGCGAGCGCGCGCGTGACCAACTCCTCGTTCTCAGCGACTGGCCGCTGCTCGTCGGCCTTGATGATGCGGTGGCGCGCTCCGAGATCAACTGGCTGGTGCGGCTGATCCAGGACATTCGTGCCGTTCGCGCCGAAATGAACGTTCCAGCCGGCGCCATGATGCCCGCCGTCATCGTCGGCGCCGGCAGGACGACCCTCGACCGCCTCAGCGTTCACGACGAGACGTTGCGCCGTCTGGCGCGCCTTTCCGATATTGTATTGTCCGATCAGCCGCCGCCAGGATCCCTGCGTGTTGTCGCCGAAGAGGCCATTCTCGCGCTGCCGGTTGCCGGAATTGTTGATTTGGCGGCGGAGCGAAAGCGTCTTGACCGCGAACAGGCAAAGCTCGGCGAAGAGATCGCGAAGATCGATGCCAAGCTCGGTAATCCTGATTTCCGCGCCCGTGCCCCCGAGGACGTGATCGAAGAGCAAAATGAGCGCCGCGCCAGTGCCCAGTCCCGGCTGATGCGCGTCAAAGAAGGCGTCGCAGCACTTGCGGAAGCAGGTTGACGCCGCGTTTCGTGGCGTTTTTGCAACAGCCATTTTCAATCTTGAGATCGCACGCATTACGGATGCGTGATGGGCTCGACATGCCCAGATTTGGCCATGAAACAGGGATGAGTAGACGCGTCGAACGCTTGGTGTCCGTGGAAATTTGGGCAAGCGCGCCTTGATCGGGGGCGGTCCGCTGCAAGCCTGAAGGTCAGACGGCGATCACTGGCGGTGGCGTGTGGCTACTGCGGTGATCACGCATGCGGTTCGCGAGGGAATGATGGACGCCAAGACATTCAATAAAAGCCGGCTGCCAAGCCGCCACGTGACCGAGGGGCCGGAACGCGCCCCCCATCGCTCGTACCTGTACGCAATGGGCTTGACGACGCAGCAGATCCATCAACCGCTTGTCGGCGTTGCCTCGTGCTGGAATGAGGCCGCGCCGTGCAATATTTCGCTCATGCGCCAGGCGCAGGTGGTCAAGAAGGGCGTGGCTGCTGCTAACGGCACGCCGCGTGAGTTCTGCACCATCACCGTCACCGACGGCATCGCCATGGGCCATGAGGGGATGAAATCATCGCTCGTGTCGCGTGACTGCATCGCCGATTCAGTTGAACTCACCATGCGCGGCCATTGCTATGATGCGTTGATCGGCCTTGCCGGTTGCGACAAGTCGCTGCCTGGCATGATGATGGCCATGGTGCGTCTCAATGTGCCGTCGATCTTCATTTACGGCGGCTCCATCCTGCCTGGCACCTTCAAGGGAAAACCTGTCACCGTGCAGGATGTCTTCGAGGCTGTCGGCATGCACTCGGTCGGCAACATGTCGGCTGATGATCTTGACGAGCTGGAACGTCACGCCTGCCCGTCGGCTGGCTCCTGCGGCGCCCAGTTCACGGCCAACACCATGGCCTGCGTCGCCGAAGCGCTGGGCATAGCGCTGCCTTACTCAACCGGCGCACCCGCGCCCTTTGAGTTGCGCGACGCCTTTGCCGCGCTGGCGGGCGAGAAGGTGATGGAGCTCATCGCCCGCAACATCCGTCCGCGCGATATCGTGACGCGGAAATCGCTGGAAAACGCGGCTGCGGTCGTTGCCGCGACCGGGGGATCGACGAATGCCGGCCTTCATCTGCCGGCGATCGCCAATGAGGCGGGCATTGATTTCAACCTGTTTGATGTTGCTGAAATCTTCAAGCGCACGCCTTACATCGCCGATCTGAAACCCGGCGGAAAATATGTCGCCAAGGACCTGTACGAAGTCGGCGGTATTCCGCTGGTCATGAAAACCCTGCTCGATCACGGCTTCCTCCATGGCGATTGCCTGACAGTGACCGGTCGGACCATGGCTGAAAACCTTGCCAAGGTGGCATGGAATGACGAGCAGGATGTGGTGCGCCCCGCCAACAAGCCGATTACCGTCAATGGTGGCGTCGTTGGCTTGAAAGGCAATCTCGCTCCTGAAGGCGCCATCGTTAAGGTTGCCGGCATGAGTGAACTCAGGTTTTCCGGGCCGGCGCGCGTCTTCAATTGCGAGGAAGACTGTTTCGCCGCCGTCGCCAGCCGCGCCTACAAAGAGGGCGAGGTTCTGGTTATTCGCTATGAGGGACCGAAGGGCGGCCCCGGTATGCGTGAAATGTTGTCGACAACCGCCGCTCTGTACGGGCAGGGCATGGGCGGCAAACTGGCCCTGATCACTGACGGGCGGTTTTCCGGCGCTACCCGGGGCTTTTGTATCGGCCATGTCGGACCGGAAGCGGCCGTTGGCGGGCCCATCGGGCTACTGAAAGATGGCGATATCATCGATATTGACGCGATTGACGGCACGTTGAGCGTGCGCCTGAGTGATCAGGAGCTGGCTGAACGTCGCAAATCCTGGAAACAGCCGCCTGAAAATTTCGGTTCCGGCGCACTCTGGAAGTATGCCCAGCAAGTTGGCAGCGCCCGCGATGGCGCGCTGACCCATCCTGGCGCCAAACATGAGAAACGGTGCTATGCGGATGTTTAGTCGATCAAGCGCATTTGCGTGTGTCTTTACGCTCTTTTGCGGTGCGGCGGCAGCCTTTGACGGTACGCCATCATCGCCGCAGGCGACGGGAACACCCGTGACGAGCGATGGTGGGGTGGCGGCGGGTCCTCGTCGTCTTAACCCCATTATCGAAGCCATAGAAACCCTGATGGAAGCAGCCCAGCAGGGCGATGCGGAATCGCAATGGCGGCTCGCCAGGCGGTACGCTCGTGGCGAGGGTGTCAAGCGTGATGACCTGCAGGCCTTTAACTGGTTCAGCCAGATTATCGAAAATCATGCGGATGATGATGTGAGTTCGCCGCAGGCGCCCTATGCCAAGCGGGCATTCGTGGCGCTGGGTTCCTACTATCTCGCCGGCATTCCCGGCACTGAAATCAAGCAGGATTTCGCGCTGGCCTGGCGCATGTTTTATCATGCGGCCTCTGTCTTCGGTGACCCGGAGGGGCAGTATCAGATCGGCCGGATGTATCTCGACGGTTCAGGTGTCGATTCCAACCCTCGCATGGCCGCAAACTGGCTGCGCACGGCTGCCGTCAAGGGCCATGTGGAAGCCCAGGCGACACTCGGCGAACTGATTTTTGTCGGCCGGCCTGGGCTTGATCGCCGCCCCGCCGAAGGTCTTGGCTGGCTGACGATTGCCCGCGAGCGTGCGAAGCTGCCGCGCGATGCCTGGGTCATCAGCGCGTTTGAGGACGCCTTCACGCTTGCCAACATCAATGAGCGCACCCAGGCCGCGCGTATCGCGCGGCGCCAGCTTGCCTTGTCGGAAAAGTGATGCGAGCCATATACGTCCGATGACCGAATGGGTCGGATGGGCCTTCCGCTCATCGCTATCGGTCGCGGGGTCAGTTGATGGCGGCTTTGAAGCTCGCTGTTTTTGTCCCTTTGGGGCGGTCCTGACGCAGCGATACATCGCAGGATTCATCGCTGAACTGCCATGATGTGACGTTCTGGTTCATCACACATGTGGCTATTCGATTGCCGGCATCACTGCGCAGGCAGGTCTTTTCCTTGAGATCGAACATCTGACCTTGCGGGCCGCGGCACTGGCAATCGATGCCCGGTCGAAATTCCTGCTGCGCATGCGCGCTTTGATCGGCAAGTCCGCTCACCAGCAGGCAGGCAATGACGAGGAGGCATCGGGCCATCATCAGCCGATAATAATCCCCCTTGCCGCCAACAGCAAGCGAGCGCCTGTGCCGTCACGCCGCCGCGAACTCGAACTGTGCCAGAACCGGCACGTGATCAGACGGCTTTTCACGCCCGCGGACATGTTTATCGATGCGAACGCCACGCAAACTGTCAGCTGCTTGCGGTGACAGCAGCAGATGGTCGATACGAATGCCGTTATCGCGCTGCCAGGCGCCGGCCTGATAATCCCAGAACGTATAACGCCCGGCATCGTCGCTTATAGCACGCAACGCTTCCGTCAGACCCAGATGTGTCAACGCCCGCCATGCCTGCCGGCTTTCGGGCTGCGCCAATGCATCATTGGTCCACGCAGCAGGGTCGCGGCAATCTCTGTCCTCGGGAATGACGTTGTAGTCGCCTGCCAGAATGAGGGGGTCTTCGTGAAGAAGCAGGCCCTGCACATGGGTATGCAGACGTTTCATCCAGCCAAGCTTGTAGGGGAATTTGTCGCTTCCGAGCGGATTGCCATTCGGCAGATAAATCGACGCCACGCGGATGGCGCGGCCGGGCAGGGATATTACAGCCTCCAGATAGCGGGCCTGTTGGTCTTCGGCATCGCCGGGCAGGCCGGCGAGCACATCGTCGATCGGAAATTTCGAGAGGATGGCAACACCGTTGAAGGTTTTCTGGCCGTGAACGGCTAGATGATAGCCTGCATCTTCAATCGCCTGGCGCGGGAAAGCGTGATCCTCGCATTTGAGTTCCTGCAGACAGACAATGTCAGCCTTGGATTCTCCCAGCCAGGCGATGAGGGCATCGAGGCGTTGGCGAACCGAATTGACGTTGAAGGTTGCAATCGTCACCAGCATCAGCGCCGCTTCCCGTTTGTCAAAGTAACGGGCTTTCGCCGCAACGCCCGGTCGACGTCACAACGAAAAGCTCGTGCCGCAGCCGCAAGATGATTTGGCATTGGGATTTTTGATGTCGAAACGGGCGCCGATCAGATCATCGACGAAATCGACGCAGGATCCCCGCAGGAATTGCAGGGACATTTCATCAACGATCACCGCCGCCGCCGCCTGGCTGACCTTCACGTCGTCCGCATGCGTCTCTTTTTCAATATCAAAGCCATATTGAAACCCCGAGCATCCGCCGCCTGATACAGACACCCGCAGCCCGATTGCGCCCGGTTCATCGCGTAAAATCTCGGCGATGCGGCTGAACGCGCGCTCAGTGACCGTAATCTGTTGCGTTTCGCTGGCCATTTGCTCCTCGCAAGCTCATTGTCGCAAGTCGTAGCCCTTGCTCTATCGTGATAAGCAGATAAGCACGCTTTCCTGCAGGGTCAATGCGTCAGAGAGAGACATGGCGGTCGTCGGACGGTGTGCGTCACTATTTTCAGCGTCGAGCCAGGCCGGGCGCGGACGCCTGATTACTGAACCGGCAAGCCCGACGCGTGGCGATTTTCAGCGCGACCGTGACCGCATCATCCACTCAACCGCCTTTCGTCGCCTGAAAGACAAGACGCAGGTCTTCGTCTATGACGAGGGGGACCATTATCGCACACGGCTCACCCATACCATCGAGGTGGCGCAGATTTCGCGCGCCCTTGCCCGCTCGCTGGGTATGGATGAGGATTTGGCCGAAGCGCTGGCGCTTGCTCACGATCTCGGCCATCCGCCCTTTGGCCATTCGGGCGAGGATGCCCTGTCAGCCTGCATGGACGCTCACGGCGGGTTTGACCATAACGCCCAGGCGCTGCGCATCGTCACCCGCCTTGAGCGTCGCTATGCCGCTTATGACGGGCTTAATCTCACCTGGGAGATGCTCGAAGGCCTGGTGAAGCATAACGGTCCGCTGACCTCGCGCGAGGGCGTGCCAATCGGCAGATACAAAGCCGGATTGCCCTACGGCGTCATCGATTATGCCCGCCTCCACGATCTGTGGCTGTGGTCATGGCCATCCGCCGAGGCGCAAGGCGCGGCAATTGCCGACGACATTGCCTATGACGCCCACGATGTCGACGATGGGCTGCGGGCCGGCCTGTTTACCCTTGATGACCTGGCTGAAGTACCGCTCGTCAAAGATATCTTGCAGCAGGTGGACGACAAATACCGGCGTCTTGAGAGCCAGAGGCGGGCCTATGAGGTCGTGAGGCGCGTGATTACCCGGCTGATCGAGGACGTGATCGTCGAAAGCCAGCTGCGGCTTGCCGGCGTGACAGGCGAGGGCGCCGACGCCATCCGCCGCCACGACGCGCCGGTGATCGCCTTTTCCGCCGCAATGGCGCAGGCGGAAAGCGAGTTGAAAACATTCCTCTACCATCACATGTATCGCTCAGGTCCGGTGATGGCGGTCAGGCGCCGGGCTGAGGACGCAGTAAGCCGGTTATTCTTGCGCTATATGGACGACCCACAAGCGCTGCCCTCTGCCTGGCAGCTCGCTCACGGGGGCAGCGATCCCGCGACCCGAGCCCGCCACGTCTGCGACTTTGTCGCCGGCATGACCGATCGCTTCGCCCTGCAGGAATGTGTGCGGCTTTTTGACGAAACCGCTGATTTGCGTTAGCGAGCCTCGCCGCAGGAGACGGATATGGATGTTTTCGACGACTTTACAAATCGCATAAAGAAACATTTACAAGCATCTGTTATAAAAGATATTGTTTTAAAGAATGCCGATCTGCAACATGTGTCGGTTGAAGCGCCGCGCGACGCTGCCCATGGTGATTTGTCGTCAAATGCCGCCATGGTTCTGGCCAAACCTGCCGGGTTGAAGCCGCGTGAGATCGCAGAAGTGCTGGCTGCGGCGCTGGCGCAGGACAGCGATGTGACTGACGCGACGATTGCCGGGCCGGGGTTTGTCAATTTTTCGCTGCGTGACGCGTTCTGGCATCGGTTGCTGGTCGATATCCTGGAGCATCCACAGGCGTACGGCGGTTCTCCGCGCAACACCGAAGACAGGGTCAACGTCGAATATGTGTCGGCGAACCCGACCGGGCCGATGCATGTCGGGCATGGCCGTGGCGCTGTGGTTGGCGATGCAATCGCTGCCCTGCTGGCGCGGACCGGCATGGCGGTTACCAAAGAATACTACATCAATGATGCAGGCGCGCAGGTCGATGTGCTGGCGCGCTCCGTCTATCTGCGCTACCGCGAGGCGCTTGGGACGGTGATCGATGCCATTCCCGAAGGGCTTTATCCTGGTGATTATCTGATACCGGTCGGCGAAGCGCTGGCACGCGATTATGGTGATCGCTTCGCTGCAGCGTCCGACGAATCGGCATGGCTGCCCTTGTTCCGGCAGCGCGCGATCGACGCCATGATGGACCTCATTCGAGAGGATCTGGCAGCGCTCGGCATCGTTCATGATGTCTACTTTTCCGAACAATCGCTCGGCGCCGGTCACGACGACCAGATTACCGAATCGCTTGAGGAATTGCGCCGGCAGAACCTGGTTTATGTCGGGCGCCTGCCGCCGCCCAAGGGCCAGACGAGCGAGGAGTGGGAAGACCGCGAGCAGACGCTGTTTGCCTCAACGCGCTTTGGCGATGATGTCGATCGCCCGCTCTTGAAATCCGATGGCGGTTTTACCTATTTCGCGTCCGATATTGCCTATCATCGCAGCAAGTATCGGCGTGGCTTCAACCGGCAGGTCGATATCTGGGGCGCTGATCATGGCGGCTATGTAAAGCGCATGAAGGCGGCTGTGACAGCAATCAGCGGCGGCAAGGCTGACCTTGATATCGTTCTCACCCAGCTGGTGCGCCTCTTCAGGGCAGGTGAGCCTGTGCGCATGTCCAAGCGCTCGGGACAGTTCGTCACCTTGCGCGAAGTCATCGACGAAGTTGGATGTGACGCCGTGCGTTTCATGATGCTGATGCGCAAGAGCGACGCGCCGCTCGATTTCGACCTGGCAAAAGTCGTCGAGCAATCGAAGGATAATCCGGTCTTTTATGTGCAATACGCCCATGCGCGGGCGCACTCCGTTTACCGCAACGCGCGCGAAATCATGCCCGATATTGACCCCTATGCGGTTCCGGATCTGGCAAGCGTAGCGCGGCTGACGGAACAGCAGGAGCTTGGTCTGATCAAGCTGCTCGCCGCCTATCCCCGCATGATCTCCAGCGCTGCGAATGCAAGGGAGCCGCACCGCATTGCCTTCTATCTCTATGAACTGGCAAGCCAGTTTCACGGGCTTTGGAGTCGCGGCAAAGACATGCCACAATTACGGTTCATTAACTCAGATGATAGATTGTTGACCGTGGCTCGTCTTGCGTTGGTGCGTGCAGTCGAATGCGTATTGGCAAGTGGCCTTGGAATACTTGGCGTCTCGGCGCCGCAGGAAATGCGCTAGCGTTGCTTCACGCTGGGTGTGCTTCCGGTGGGTCCGACAGGTGATACTGCAAGGCGGTAGCGATGAATGAGAGTAACCTCAGGCGGACCAACTGGACGCCACAACCCAATCAGATGCGGGCGCCGGCAAGCGACGCGTTTTCGGCCAGCAGTGATCCTCTCGAGGAATTGCAGCGCGCCCTCAGTCAGAACGGCAGCATCGCGCCGATCAATCCGCGACGCCCCGTGATGCAGCGCGCGCAGCCATCGCCTGCCCCCCGTCGCGACCCATCGCTTGACGACTTGTTTTCTGGAATTGACGCGTCCGCCTTCGAGGCAGCGCTTAGCAAGGGCCAGCCCCGTCCCGCTGCGGCGGATGATGTTGCGGCACGAGAGCCGCCGCCACCCGTCGCAAGAACGCAGGAAAGAGTACTCGATCAGGCGATGTTTTCGGCAATCGAGCGCGACTTGAGCGCAGCCAGTCCGATAAAACCGGCACAAGCGGCGCGCAGCGGGCAAGCGTCCGCGCGCGATACGGATTTTGACTATGAGGCGGCGCCTCATTTCGATGATGGTATCGCACTGGCGCCCACGCCGCACGAGCCGGCGTCAGCCAGGCGCGGCCGGCGGGTGAAGGGGCTCGGTACCGTCATCGTCGTCCTCGGCCTTGTTGTCGTCGGCCTGGCTGCCGTCGCCGGCGTGTCGCTTTTCGCCTGGAAGGGCACGAAATCGGCAGGAGTTGAACCGGTGATTGTCCGTGCCGATCCGCGGCCGAGTCGCGTGGTCGCTGAACTGCCTCCGGAAAGCCGGGCATCGAACAAAGTCATTTTTGATCGCGTGCCTGAAGCGGGAAAGGCAGCGCCAGTCGAGCGTCTTGTCCCGCGTGAGGAACAGCCGGCGTCAAGCCTGCCGGCGCGCCCGTCTGAGCCAGCCGGCGCTACAGCGCCAGCAACCCAACTGTCCGAGCCACGCCGGGTGTCAACAACGACAATCCGGGTAAAGCCTGATGGGTCGCTCGAAAGCGAACCCACAAAGCCGCCCTCGGCATCTGGCCCTGCGGTTCGCCCGGAAACGACAACGACCCACGCTCTCGCTGGCTCACCGACAGGGCTTGGCAATGGCCAGGGCAATCCGCTGCCATCAACAGTCGTGCCGCCTGGGGCTGTGGTCAGCGTTCCAACCATTGCATCTGCCCAGCCCAAGGCTCAGGCGCCTAATCCCGCGCTGGCCCAGCCGGTGGTGCGTGAAGCTCCACCAGCCAGCCGGGCGCCGGTTGTTCAGGCGCCACAGGCCCAGAATGATGCGGCTGGCTTCATGGTGCAGATTTCATCGCAGCGCAGCCGCGACGAGGCAGTGGCGAGCTTTGCCAATTTGCGCAAGCGCTACCCCTCACTGCTGTCCGGGCAGTCACCCGACATCCAGGAAGTGGATCTGGGAAGCAAAGGCACCTTTTACCGCGTGCGTGTCGGTCCATTGCAATCGCGCGCTGAAGCTGCGGATTTTTGTACGAAATACAAGGCAGCGGGCGGCAGCTGCGTGGTGAGCGCGAGCTAGCTTGCGACAGCTGCATCGCCCTGCAACGGCATCTGGCCACGATAAAAGGCGGGGATGGCGTTTGCCTGCCTGACGTGGCAGCTTGACCATCAGCCCGTCCACGCGGTTAATGCGGCAATGAATCAGGGCGCTTTCATCACCGGACTGGCAGGTACAGTCCTTCGCGACGACGAGCGCGATTTTCTGCACCATACGCGGCCTTTTGCGACGATATTGTTCGCCCGTAATATCGGTCAGCCGGCTGATGTCATCGCACTTTGCGCGGCTATTCGCGACGCGCTGCAGGATGATCGGGCGCTGATCTTCATCGATCAGGAAGGGGGCAGGGTGCAGCGCCTGCGCCAGCCTTTCTGGAGCAGTTTTGTCGCAGCGAAATGGTTCGGGCTGCTCTATGACAAGCGCCCGGAATGGGGGCTTGAAGGGGTCGCACTCCAATCGCGCCTCATCGCCGATGATCTGACCACGCTTGGCATCAACGCCGTGTGCGCGCCCTGCCTCGATCTCTCTATCCCCGGTGCCCATGACATCATCGGCGACCGGGCCCTGTCGCGCGATCCGGCGGTGATCGCGGCGCTCGGTCGGGCGAGCATGGAGGCCTATCTGGCCTCGGGCGTGCTTCCGGTTGCTAAACATATTCCCGGCCACGGCCGCAGTCTTGCCGATAGCCATGTAGCGTTACCGCGCGTCTCGCTTGCGAAAGATGTTCTTGCTGCAAGTGATTTTCTGCCCTTTGCCGCTTTGGCCGATTGCCCGTTTGCGATGACCGCCCATATTATTTATGACGCCATCGACGGCGCGCGCACTGCCACCCTGTCGCCCGACGTGATCAGCAACATCATTCGTGGTGACATCGGTTTTCGCGGCGCGCTGATGAGCGATGATCTGGGCATGAAGGCGTTGTCGGGATCAATGGACAGGCTTGCCGCCGATTGCCGGGAGGCGGGGATCGATCTTGTTCTCCATTGCAGCGGCAATATGGAGGAAATGCGGGCTGTTGCGGCTGGCGCAGGGCGATTGACCGGGATGGCCCAAAGCCGTTGCGCTACGGCCATGGCGCGGCTGCAGCCGTCGCAAGCGTTTGATCGCCGACAGGCCGAAGCACGGCTCACCGAATTACTTGCGCTCGTCGGCGCCGCCGATGCCTATGTGGCGGCCGCCTCGCCGCCCGGCAGCCTCGCCCATGTCTGACAGCACTGATATGAGCGCGGTCATCGATCTGGCCGAAGGGCGGGCAGAAAGCGATCCGCGCCTCGTCGTTGATCTTGGCGGTTATGAAGGGCCGCTTGATCTGCTGCTCGATCTGGCGCGCCAGCAGAAAGTTGATCTCCAGCGTCTGTCGATCCTTGCGCTGGCCGAGCAATATCTGATTTTTATCGACAAGGTGCGACGTCTGCGTATCGAACTCGCCGCTGATTACCTGCTGATGGCAGCCTGGCTCGCCTTTCTGAAAAGCAAATTATTGCTCCCTGATCAGCGCGGCGAGGGCGAGCCGTCGGGCGAAGATCTGGCGGAATCACTGACCGAGCGTCTGCGCCGGCTCGATATCATCCGTCAGGCGGGCGCCCGGCTGATGGCGCGTCATCGCCTGGGGCTGGATGTGTTCGCGCGTGGCGCACCCGAGGGGGTGCGGGCGAGCGTCACCAGCCAATGGGACGCAAATCTCGTCGATCTTCTGAAAGCCTACGCGGTTCAACGATCAAAGACCGCTCTGGCGCGCGTCACATTGCAACGCCGACCGGTATGGTCGCTCGCCGATGCGCGCCAGGCTCTCGAACGTCTGGTTGGAATGGCAAGCGAGTGGACCAGTCTTGATGAATATCTGATCGCGTATGTCGCCGAGCCTGGTCAGCGCGCCACGATAAGGGCATCAAGTCTTGCGACATCGTTGGAGATGGCGCGCGACGGAACCGTTCAATTGCGCCAGGAGGCAGCATTTCGCCCGATTTATGTCAGGCGCCACAAGCCCGATGGCCATAAGGAAGACACGCATGGCTGATGCCGGGCGCCGCCTCGACCCCCATGATCTCTTTGAGCCTCCGGTCGATGTGACGCCGCATCAACAGGCGATGCGCGTTGCCGAGGCATTGCTGTTTGCCGCCGCAGAGCCGCTTGACGAGGCAAAAATCGCCAGCCGCATGCCCGACGGCGTTGATCTTGCCGCCGTTCTTGCCGATCTCGTCAGCGACTATGCACACCGTGGCGTGCAATTGCGCCGCATCGCCGGAAAATGGATGCTGCGCACCGCCGATGATCTGGCGGTTCTTTTGCGCGATGAAACGGTTGAAGTAAAAAAACTGACGCGGGCGCAAATCGAAACGCTCGCGATCATCGCTTATCACCAGCCGGTGACGCGCGCCGAGATCGAGGAAATTCGCGGCGTGGCGACCTCGAAGGGCATTCTCGACATTCTGCTCGATACAGGCTGGATACGTATGCGTGGCCGCCGGCGCACGCCCGGCCGCCCGGTCACGCTGGGCACAAGCGAACAATTTCTGGTTCATTTCGGGCTCGATGCCATCCGCGATCTGCCCGGCCTTGACGAATTGAAGGGGACCGGCCTGATCGATGTGCGGCTGCCCGCTGGCTTTGCCATCCCGCTACCGACCGACGATCCGGCGCTGGCGCCCGATGAGGATCCGCTCGACGGCTCGGAGGCGATGGACGAGTTGGAACCATTGAACGACGGGACGGCTGAAGAAATTGACGCCGACGCGCGCGATGAACCTCAGCCGGTGAGCGAACCGCCGGTGATCGACAGGCAATCCTGATCACGGATGGTTGTTTGCGGGTGCTGCGGGGCACGTCTTTCTATTGACCTTTGGCTGCTTGCGCGCCATGTCTCACATGGTGTCTCGAAGGCATTTGCTGTTTTTGCAGCAAAGCTGCGCTGTCTGGAGTGTTTTGCCGCATGTTTGGCATCGGCTGGACCGAAATATTGCTGGTTGGCGTGATCGCCCTGCTGGTTTTGAAGCCGCAGGACTATCCTGACGCCATGCGCTCGCTTGGACGCCTTATCAACAAGGCGCGGCAGATGGCTGGCGAATTTCAGGGGCAGTTCAACGATGCCATGCGCGATGCCAATCTCGATGATGTACGCAAGACGCTCGATGAAGTGCGCGATATGCGTCATTTATCACCTGTGCAGAAGGTGACCGAGACGTTGTCGCGTTTTGCGGATGAAACGCGCAATATCAAGAATGAAATCGAACAGACCGGGACGTTGCTGGGCGATGCACCGGGACAGACAATCGCCCCCTTGCCCTCCTCACCCGCTGCCAGGGACCCAACCGAAACGATGTTGCCGCCTGTCGAACCGGCCCCGCCGGTCGATCTGACGGCCTTTGTCTCTGAACCTCCCTCTACGCCCGCGCCCTCGGTGGATACGTCGGCGCAGGCAGGTCCCACGGTCGAGGATACGACGCGCCCTGCCAAAGCCTCGTAGTCGGGTTGAGACCGATGTGCGGTTTGACTTGCGCCTGCACGGGGAGAGAAGGTAGACATCACCGATGACGGTTATTGACGATGGCAAGGACGATATCGAGGCGTCGCGCGCGCCGCTGATGTCGCATCTCCTGGAGTTGCGCTCGCGCATCGTGCGCTCATTTGTCGTGCTGCTGGCCATCGTCGTCGTCTGCTTCTTTTTTGCCAATACGATTTTCGACTTGTTGCTCTACCCCTACAAGGGCGCTCTCCCGAGCGATCAGATCGCCCGCGTCGTCTTCACCGGGCCGGCGGAATATCTGTTCACGCAGCTGCAGATTGCGCTCTTTGGCGGCATTTTTATCTGCTGCCCGTTTCTCCTCTACCAGCTCTACGCTTTCATCGCGCCCGGGCTTTACCGCCATGAGCGCAATGCGTTCCGCCCTTATCTGATCGCCACACCGGCCTTCTTTCTGCTGGGCGGCCTGATGGTTTATTTTGTAGCCGCGCCAGCGGCACTCCGCTTCTTTGCCAGCATGCAGCAACTGGGCGGTGCCTCGCTCTCTGGCGTGTCGATCGAGATGCTGCCCACGACCGAGCGCTATCTGAGCTTCCTCATGACCTTCATGATGGCTTTTGGACTGATGTTCCAACTGCCGGTCATTTTGTCGCTGCTCGCGCAGGTTGGCGTGGTGACGTCCCAAGGGCTGCGCGACAAGCGTCGTTTCGCGATTGTTGGTGTGTTTGCGGCCTCAGCCGTGCTGGCGCCCCCCGATGTCGGCAGTCAGGTTATTTTGGCATTGCCGACGCTGCTTCTCTATGAGGCCAGCATCTACGTCGTCAAAATCATCGAGGCGCGTCGCGCTGCGGCTGACAAGCTGCGCCAATCATCCACCTGAAAAGCTGCATCGCGCATTCGCCGGGCTTGATCTGCCGGCCTGCGGTGGGCGATCAAGGATACTGCCATGCATGACATCAAAACGATTCGTGATCAGCCAACATCCTTCGACAGTGCGCTCGGACGACGAGGTCTGTCGCCGATGGCGCCACAGATTCTGCGCCTTGATGAGGAGCGCCGCAGCATTATCGCGCGGCTGCAAACAGCGCAGGAGCGGCGCAACGCCGCATCAAAGGAAATCGGCGCGGCTAAAGCTGCCCGGGATGAGGCCCGCGCCAGGAGCCTGATGGACGAAGTGGCGGCGCTGAAGCAGGATAGGCCGGCGCTCGAAGCCGATGAGCGACGCGTTGAGGCCGAACTCACCGCCCTGTTAGCCGCCATTCCCAATCTCCCGGCTGCCGAAGTGCCTGATGGGCGCGATGAAAGCGGTAATGTCGAGCGCCACCGCTGGGGAACGCCGAAGACGTTTGATTTTGCACCAAAGCAGCATTTCGAATTGGGCGAAGCGCTTGGTCAGATGGATTTTGAAACGGCGGCAAAGATTTCTGGCGCCCGCTTCGTCGTCCTGAAGGGCCAGCTTGCGCAGCTGGAGCGGGCGCTAGCCCAGTTCATGCTCGATATTCACACCAGCGAGCATGGCTATACCGAGACCAACCCCCCGCTGCTCGTCCGTCAACATACCGCCTATGGCACGGGAAATCTGCCGAAATTCGCTGAGGATTTGTTCCACGTCAGTGGTGATTTCTGGCTTACCCCCACCGCCGAAGTATCGGTCACCAATTATGTGCGCGACGATATTCAGGACGAGGCGAAGCTGCCCTATCGCTATACCGCCCACACCCCGTGCTTCCGCTCGGAGGCTGGCTCGGCGGGGCGCGATACGCGCGGCATGATCCGCGTTCACCAGTTCATGAAGGTCGAGCTGGTGTCGATTACGGCGCCCGAGCAGTCGGACAGCGAGCATGAACGCATGCTGAACGCGGCGGAAACCATTTTACGTCGCCTCGAACTGCCGTTTCGTACCATCACCCTGTGCACGGGCGACATGGGTTTTGCGGCGCGCAAAACCTACGACATCGAAGTCTGGCTGCCGGGGCAGAACGCCTATCGCGAGATTTCGTCCTGCTCGAATTGCGGGGATTTTCAGGCCCGGCGCATGAATGCCCGCTACCGTCCGATGGATGGCAAGGGCGCGCCGCGCTTTGTGCACACGCTCAACGGATCAGGCGTGGCGGTTGGTCGCTGTCTGGTAGCGGTGATGGAAAACTACCAGCACGCCGATGGCTCCATTGTCATCCCCGAGGCGTTGCGACCGTATATGGGCGGTCGCGATATGATCATTCCTGCTTCCTGAAAGGGTCTTGCCTTGCGCATTCTGGTGACAAATGACGACGGCATTCATGCCGACGGGCTGGGCGCTATGGAGCGCATCGCCAGATCCCTTTCGGATGATGTGTGGGTGATTGCACCTGAGACCGACCAGTCGGGCGTTGCCCATTCTTTGACCTTGAGCGAACCGCTGCGCCTGCGCGAGATTTCTCCGCGCCATTTCGCGGTGCGTGGTACGCCGACGGATTGTGTCATTATGGGGGTGCGCCGGATTCTTGCCGACAATCCGCCCGATCTTGTCCTTTCTGGCGTCAATCGCGGCCTTAATGTTGCCGATGATGTCACCTACTCAGGAACCGTGGCGGGGGCTATGGAGGGAATCTTGCTAGGTGTACGCTCCATCGCCCTGTCGCAAGGCTATAACCACGCTGTTGATCGCAACCTCGTGCGTTACGCTACAGCGGAAACATTGGCCCCTGAACTGATCACCCGCCTGCTGGCGACCGACATTCCGTCCAGCACTCTGCTCAACATCAATTTTCCTGACTGCGATGCGAGTGATGTGTTGGGCGTCAAGATCACGTGTCAGGGCAAGCGCGACCAGAATTTGCTGCAAGTCGATGCGCGGATCGATGGCCGCGGATTTAATTATTACTGGCTGACGTATCGCGGTCGCACCATGGACGCTGCCGAGGGCAGTGATCTGGCGGCGCTGCGCGCCGGCTATGTCTCCGTCACTCCTCTGCAGCTTGACCTGACGGATCGCCATACCATGCCGCTTCTTTCTGCTGCCATGTCGTGAGGGGCGGCGGTGGGGGCCGATGATGACACGCCCGCTACTGACCAGGCAACGCACGCGCTGAACACGCGCGATACCGAACGGCGCGCCGGCTTCATCATGGAGATGCGCGCGCGCGGCGTGCGCTCGCGCGATGTTCTGTCCGCGCTTGAAAGGGTGCCACGCCACCTTTTTGTCGCCCGGGAATTCGCCGAGTTCGCCCTCGCTGACCGCTCACTGCCGATTGCCTGCGGGCAGATGATCGAGCGTCCCAGTATCGCTGCCCGCATGGTTGAGGCGCTCGATATCTCGAAGGCCCATAAGATTCTTGAAATCGGTACGGGCAGCGGCTGGCTGACGGCGGTCCTTGCGGCGCTGGCCGCCCAGGTCATCTCGCTGGAGCGCTATCGGACGCTGGCCAAAATCGCTCGCGGCCATCTGGGGGCCCATGGTGTCGGCAATGCGACCGTGCTCGTCAGGGATGGTCTGGCCGGCGACAAGGACCACGCGCCCTTTGATCGCATTCTGGTTGGCGGGTCGCTTGACGAAATCCCGCGCCCGCTCTTCGACCAATTGCGCCCTGATGGCGCGATCATCGCCGCCGTCGGACCACCCCATACCGCCCAGCGCCTGCTGGTTTTTCGCCAGGGGCGCGGCCATCCGGCAACCATCGACCTTGGCGAGGTACGGTTTGTGCCGTTGACGCCGGGCCTTGCGGCGGCGATCTGATTGCAGCGAAAAACTGACGTCGATTTCGAGATGTTAAGTCGAATTTTACTTAATTCGCGTTTAATCGCCGCGTTGGAGTTATTTCTCTTGCGTGAGTGAGCGTCATGTCAGTTACGTCGAAGCGCGGTGCACCCTATCGAATGCTGCAATATACGGCGTCCCTGGGATGCGCGCTGACATTGGCGGCCTGCGCGAGCGATGGCGCCCGTTACGCGCCGCCGCCGCCCTGGAGTTCAGCACAACAGCAATATAATCAGACGTTTTCGCAGCGCCCCCCGGTGGCTGGGCAGGAAACGGGCTGGCAGGGTCAGGGGCAGTCTGCGCCGTCCTGGCAGCAATCGGCAGCCCCTGCCTGGCAGCCGCAGAACAGCGATGTGACAGGCTCTATCCAGCCAGACGCATCCGTGAACGCAGCCCGTACCGTCTACGCCAAGCCGCTTCCGCCCGTAACGGCGCTGCCGCCAGTCGCCGCGCCGAAAGCGCAATGGACGCCGCCGGCTACTCCGCCACAATGGTCGCAACCCGCTTCGCCCAAGCTCGCGCCGTTGCCAACCGCGCCTGTTGCTGTAGCGCCCGGTCCGGTCCGCCAGAGCGCAATCGCGACCTCTGGCCAGCAGTTGAAATTGCCCAAGACAAGTGAGCCAGCCGTACCTTTGGCCTGGACGCAACCCGCCGCCGCGCCGCGCGCTGCTGTACCGTCGACCCATACTGTTCATGCCGGTGAGACGCTGGCGAGCATCGCCACGCAATACGGCGTGCCTGCCGCGACAATCGCCCGCTATAATCATCTTGGCCCCAGTGACCGTCCCCAGATCGGACAGAAGCTGGCGTTGACTTCACCAGTCCGCCTGCCCGTGGCGAGCGATGCTCCTCAAGCAGACAAGATTACCACCTCCGCCATTCCGCCGCGTATTCCTGAGCCGAAAGCTGCAGCCGTCCCGACACCGGTCGAGCCACGCAAAGTGGTGACGGCCGTTCCGCAGGCGCCTGCTCCAGAGGCTGAAGATGAACCTGTCGAACCGGCGACCGCCAAAACGGAGAAGCTCGCCTTCCGTTGGCCAGTCCGCGGCCGTGTGATCGCCAAATTTGGTCCGCAGCCGAGCGGCGGTAATGTTGACGGCATCAAGATCGCGGTCCCGCAAGGGACACCTGTCCACGCTGCCGAGGCCGGCGTCGTCGCTTACGCCGGCAGTGAACTCAAGCCCTATGGCAACCTCGTGCTCGTTCGCCATGCCAATGGCTGGGTGACGGCTTACGCGCACAATTCAAATATCGATGTGAAAAGCGGCGACCAGATCAAACGCGGCCAGATTATCGCCCGCGCCGGCCAGACGGGAAATGTCAGCCAGCCTCAGGTCCATTTTGAAATCCGCAAGGGCAAGACACCGGTCGACCCGATGACGCATCTGGCAGGCGGCTGAATGTTCAGCTGCTGATCTGTCCTAATCGCCCGGCCAGATCCTGCGCGAACTGGAAGGCAACGCGCCCTGAGCGCGAGCCACGCGTGGTTGCCCATTCAAGCGCCTCGGCACGCAATGTCGCCTGGTCGACCGTCAGACCTAAATGATCGACATAGCCCGCCACCATGTCGAGATACTCATCCTGGCTGCAGCGGTGAAAGCCGATCCACAGACCAAATCGGTCAGAGAGCGACACTTTTTCCTCGACCGCTTCTCCCGGATTGATGGCGGTGGATCGCTCATTTTCCATCATCTCGCGCGGCAGCAGATGGCGCCGGTTTGATGTTGCGTAGAAAATGACGTTGTCGGGTCGCCCTTCAAGCCCGCCCTCGAGCACCGCTTTCAACGATTTATAGGACGTGTCAGTGGCGTCAAACGACAGATCATCGCAATAGACGATGATCCGCTCCGGCCGCGCGCGGACAAGGTTCATCAGATCAGGCAGGGTGCTGATATCCTCACGATGGATTTCAATCAGCTTGAGCGCAGCACTCGCCCGCGAAGCAACATCGGCGTGGACCGCCTTGACGATGGAGGATTTGCCCATGCCGCGCGCGCCCCACAGGAGGGCATTATTGGCCGGCAAGCCGGCAGCGAAGCGCTCCGTATTGGCCAGCAGCGTGTCGCGCTGGCGCTCAATGCCGACAAGAAGAGCGAGCGGAACGCGGTTGATGCGCGCGACTGCCTGGGCGTGGCGCTGTTCGGCAACCCACACGAACCCTTCCGCCTCCTCAAGTGCCAGAGCCGTGTGGGGCTTTGGTCCCAGATCCTCGACAGCGCGGCGCAAAGCCCGCATTTCGGCAAGAAGATCGGACATTTCGAATTCGGGCAAGCGAGCCTCCGGCGCAATGATAGCGAGCGGCTCCTAGCACGATGATTGCCTGGCGCAAATGCCAGCGACGTTCGGCAATTGATTTCCCGCACTTCGTCGCTATAGTCCGCGCCGCATCAGGCCCATTCGGGTCCGTCACGGTTTGGAGAATGGAATGCTGATCACCAGTGCGTGGGCTCAAGGGGCAGGTAGCAGTGTGCCGGGAGGCGATTTGGTTGTGCAACTCCTGCCATTCGCCTTCATTTTCGTTATTCTCTATGTGCTGATCCTGCGTCCGCAGCAAAAGCGCATGAAGCAGCAGCAGGAAATGCTCGCCAATCTGCGTCGTGGCGATACGGTCGTGACGGCGGGTGGGCTCATCGGCAAGATCGCCAAGGTGGGTGAGGATAATGACATCCAGGTCGATATTGCCGACAACGTCCGTGTTCGCATCCTGCGACAGATGATCGCTGAAGTGCGCAGCAAGGGCGAACCGGTCAAGGACAATTGATCTGGTTCACCGCGAAGGATTGATCTGAACCATGCTGCGTTTTTCCCGATGGTATGTGGCGTTTATCATCGTGCTCTGTGTGGGCGCGGTGCTGCTGGCGCTGAGCAATTTCCTGCCGCGCCAGACTGCCGACGCGCTGCGTTTGCCGCGTTTCGTTCTTGGGCTCGATCTGCAGGGCGGTTCGCACATTCTGCTGGCCGTCGATACGCTCGCCTTGCGCAAGGATCGCCAGGAAGCGTTGCGCGATGATGTCCGCCGCGTCTTCACCGAACAGCCGCGCATCGGCTATACGGGCCTTGCCATACAAAATGACGCGGTTCAGGTGCGCGTGCGCGATGTGGCCCAGATCGAAACGGCACGCACACGTCTTCAGCAATTGACGCAGCCAGTGAACAGCGCCCTGTCATTTGGCAACGCAACGCGCGAAAACGAGCTGGCGGAGCCGGAACAAGGCTTTTTCGTACTGCGCATGACAGAGGCTGGCTTCGTTGAGCGTGTCCGGCTCGCGGTTGACCAGTCGATCGAGATCGTTCGCCGCCGTGTTGACCAGCTGGGCACGACGGAGCCATCGATCACCCGTCAGGGACGCGACCGCATTCTGGTGCAGGTGCCAGGGCTTCAGGACCCGCAGGCGCTGAAATCGCTGCTCGGTCAGACCGCCAAGCTCACCTTCCGTCTTGTCGATACGTCGGTATCGCCCGAACAGGTCGCGCAAGGGCGCCCGCCGCCGGATTCCGAATTGCTGGACGCATATAATGGCGACACTGGTCGCGCGGTTGTTGAAAAACGGGTGATCGTCTCGGGCGAAGACCTGATCGACGCCCAGCCGGGTTTTGATCAGCGCACCAATGAGGCGATTGTCTCCTTCCGCTTCAACGTCAACGGTTCACGCCGCTTTGCTGCCGTCACGCAGGAAAATGTCGGCAGGCCATTCGCCATCGTTCTCGATAACAAAGTGATTTCAGCACCCGTCATCCGCGAACCCATTCTCGGCGGCTCGGGGCAGATATCCGGCTCCTTCACGCCCAAAAGCGCCAACGAGCTGTCAATCCTGCTGCGTGCGGGCGCACTGCCCGCGCCGCTGTCGATTGTCGAGGAGCGTACCGTCGGTCCGGGTCTTGGCAAGGATTCAATTGAAGCCGGCAAGATCGCCACCTATGTGGCAACGATCTTTGTCGTCTGCTTCATGTTCATCACCTATGGCCTGTTTGGCCTCTTCGCCAATATCGCCCTCATCGTCCATGTCGGCATGATCTTCGCGCTGCTCTCGCTTCTGAGCGCGACGCTGACGCTGCCCGGCATTGCCGGCATCGTGCTCACCATCGGCACCGCAGTTGATTCCAACGTGCTGATCTACGAGCGCATGCGCGAAGAAGCAAAAAGCGGAAACAGCCTGGTGTCGACACTGGAAGCCGGGTTCAACCGCGCATTCGCCACGATCATCGATTCTAACTCGACCATGGCGATTGCCGCCCTCATCTTGCTGTTTCTCGGCAGTGGGCCGGTGCGCGGTTTCGCCGTTGTCTTTCTGCTCGGCATTCTGACGACGGTTGTGACCGCCGTGACCATGACCCGCATGATGATCGCGCTTTGGTATCGCATGTCGCGACCCAAAACCTTACCTTTTTGAGCGGGGATCACACCTATGCGCCTCCTGCGTATCATCCCCGATGGAACGACGTTTCGCTTCGTCCGCTTCCGTCGTTACAGCTATCCAATTTCGGCTTTCATGAGCCTGGCGACGATTGCGCTGCTGCTGTGGCACGGTCTCAATTTCGGCATTGATTTCAAGGGTGGCACGCTGATTGAGATGCAGGCGAAAGCGGGCGCCCCCAACACCGCCCATGTCCGCGAAGTCGCTGACAGGCTGGGCTTTGGCGAAGCGGAAGTGCAGGAATTCGGCAATGCCGGCGGTATCAGCCTGCGGTTTGCCCTGCAACCGGGCGGCGAGGCAGCGCAAACGCTCGTCGTACAAAAAACACGCGCGGCGTTCCAGGGCGAGTATGATTTTCCCCGCGTTGAATCAGTCGGGCCAAGGGTATCGGGCGAACTCGTGCAGACGGGAACGCTCGGCGTTGTGCTGTCGGTCGTCGCTGTGCTGATCTATTTGTGGTTTCGCTTCGAGATGCAGCTCGCGGTCGCCGCCATCATCGGCACCCTGCACGACATCATGCTGACGATGGGCTTTTTCGTCATCACCCGGGCCGAGTTCAACCTGACGTCGATTGCTGCCATTTTGACCATCGTTGGCTATTCGTTGAATGAAACGGTGGTCGTCTTCGACCGCACGCGGGAGTTGATGCGCCGTTACAAGAAAATGTCGACGGAGGAACTGCTCGATCTCTCCGTCAATTCAACCTTGTCGCGGACGGCGATGACGGCGACCAGCGCCTTCCTGTCGATCCTCGCTTTGGTGATTTTCGGTGGCCGCGCCATCGAAGGCTTCGCGGCTGTCATGCTCTTTGGCGTTGTCGTTTGCACCTATTCGGCCGTTTTCATCTCGTCACCCATCCTGATCTATCTGGGCCTGCGCGACGGTGTCGCGATCGAGGCTGACGACGAGAGCAGCGCCAAGGCCGCCACGCGCCCATGAGCGGCCACCACGCGCTGCCGCATTTACCCGGGCGGGCGCTGATCGAGGCTTATGGTAATGGCGGCTTCCGCTTTTCCACCATGTCGCATCGCGGCTCGCTATTGTGCCTGCCAAGCGGTATCTATGCCTGGGATGCCAGCACGCTTGCAGACGTCAGTCGTTCCAGCCTCGCGCCAGTGTTTGCGGAGAGAGGTCTGGAGTTGAGCTTCCTCGTGTTGGGAACCGGCGCAACCATGCTGCGGCCAGGCGACAGGCTGCGCTACATGTTCAACGGGTCCGGTATCAGTCTTGACGCCATGGCAACGGGTGCCGCTGCGCGTACCTACAACATCATGCTGGGTGAAGGCCGCCCTGTTGCCGCCGCCCTTCTGGCCGTGCCGTGATGCAGGAGCCGGCTTCCCCCCCTTCGCCTGCCTCCGCGCGCAGCGTAGAGGGCGCCTATGTGGCGTGCGAGGATCTGGTTCGCCGGGCCGATAAGGATCGCTATCTCGCAGCGCTCTTCATTCCGCCATTCGAGCGCCGTTTTGTGTTCGCGCTCGCTGCGTTCAACATCGAAATTGCCCGCGTGCGCGAGGTGATTTCCGACGCCATGCCCGGTGAGGTGCGCTTCCAGTGGTGGCGGGATGCCATCATGGGCACCGCCCGTGGCGACGTGCACTCGCACCCGGTCGCCGGCGCGCTGCTCGACTGTATCGTGCAATGCCGTCTGCCACGAAAAGCGCTTCTCGACATGATCGACGCCCGCACTTTCGATCTGTACGACGATCCCATGCCAAGCCTTAATGCGCTTGAAGGATATTGCGGCGAGACGGCAAGTGCCCTGTTCCAGCTATCCGCGCTTTGCCTGGCGGGTGGCGCTGACCCCCATTCGGCGCGCTGTGCGGGCCATGCCGGTGTCGCCTATGCGCTGACCGGCTTGATGCGCGCGCTTCCCTATCATGCCCGTCGCGGTCAGTGTTATCTGCCGCTTGATATCATGCGCCATCACGGTGTTGACCGCGATGATGTGGTGAACGGTAAAGCCAGTGACGCACTGGCTGGCGTTCTTCTGGCGCTGCGCCAACAGGCCGAATACCACGCCAGCGAAGCGCGGCGGGCAATCGTCGACATTCACGAGAGCGTGCGCGCGGCATTCCTGCCGATGGCGCTCGTCCCGGCCTATCTGCGGGCACTCGAGCGAACCGCAAGCCGGCCGTTCACGCGCCTTGCCGATGTGGCACAATGGCGCCGTCAGCTTGCCCTCTGGCAGGCGTCCCGGCGATAGGCCGGCGACCAAGACTGGGTATCTTCGACGTTTTGTGCTACACTTCCTTGGGATGCGATGCGCATCTGAAACGGAGGCCAGATCGAGCGCATGTCGTCGCTGTCCACCCAGGCAATCGCCTATAAGCAGGGTCTGCGTTCCATTCCGGGCCGCGAAATCAATCTCGAGACGCCGCCTGCGCTTCTCGATGCGCCGCTGACGCCTCTGTCGCGGTTTTTTGTCCGCAATAATGGCGGCATGCCGGCGCTCGATGAGCGCGCGATGGCGAACTGGACGCTGACGATTGACGGGGAGGTAGAGCGGCAGGTCACGATTGGTCTGGATGAACTCAAATCATCCTTCGAGATTGTCGACGTTGAAAGTGTCCTCGAATGCGCCGGCAATGGCCGCGCCGGCTTTTCGCCCGCGACTGATGGGTTGCCCTGGGGTCCGGGAGCGGTTGGATGCGCGATCTGGCGCGGCGTTCGCCTGATGGATGTCCTGCGACAGGCCGGCGTGACGGCGCAAGCCGTCTATGTCGGCTTTGAAAGCCCTGACTGTTGCCTTGATGATTCAACGCGTCCTGCTTTGTCGCGCGGCCTTCCCATCGCCAAGGCTTTGTCACCGGAAACGCTTCTGGCCTTCGCCATGAACGGTGAACCGCTTGCGCTCGTCCATGGCTTTCCCTTGCGCATCGTCGCGCCGGGGTTTCCGGGTTCTGCCTGGCAGAAATGGCTGCATCGGGTCTGGGTTCGCGCTTGCGTCCATGATGGCGAGAAAATGACTGGCCTCAATTACCGCTTGCCAACGCACTCCGTCTCGCCGGGGACGCCCTATGATGCGGATGACTTTGAAGTTATTACCGATCTGCGAGTGAAGTCCCTGATCACATCGCCCGCCAAGGAAGACGAGGTCATCGGCAGCGGGGAGATTGCTGTCGCCGGTTATGCGTGGAGCGGGCACGTTCCGGTAGTGCAGGTGG
The DNA here is from genome assembly GCF_021731865.1 of Raskinella chloraquaticus (SeqCode). NCBI lineage: Bacteria > Pseudomonadati > Pseudomonadota > Alphaproteobacteria > Hyphomicrobiales > Phreatobacteraceae > Raskinella (SeqCode) > Raskinella chloraquaticus (SeqCode). Next base: position 86,710 of record NZ_JAKFWN010000024.1, read on the forward strand.
GCGTATCGGCTGATGGCGGGCAAAGCTGGCAGGACGCTCATCTCGCCGCGCCATCATCACGGTTTGGCTGGCGTCGCTTTGAAGCGCGCCTTCCATGTCCGCCGCAAGGTGAGATCGAACTTGTATCGCGCGCGATGGATGAGGCGGGCAACCGGCAACCTCTCGGGCAGGCGCCCTGGAATCCGCGCGGCTATCTCAACAACGGCGTTTACCGCGTTCCCCTGCGCCGCCGCCGCTGAGCCTTATTCCGCTGCCGCTTGCGTGGCGTCTCCGAGCCAAAGGCCGAAATCAGTCCGCGCCCGGTCGGTCATCGCCTTGCGCCGCTCCATTCCCTTGGGCGGTCGCCGCATCTTGCCATTGGCGCCCGGTGTCGGCGGCAGCGGTGGAAAAAGGCCGAAATTGACGTTCATCGGCTGGAACGATGATGGTTTGCCTTCTTCCTCCACCGCTATATGTCCGCCCGTGATGTGGGCGAGCAGGGCGCCGATCGCCGTCGTCTGCGGTGGCAACTCAAATGGCTTTCCCAACCGTTCGGCGGCCGCCATGCGCCCCGCCATCAGGCCCACAGCCGCGCTTTCGACATAACCCTCGCAGCCCGTGATCTGGCCGGCAAAGCGCAGGCGCGGCATGGATTTCAAGCGCAGGCATGAATCCAGCAGCTTTGGCGAATTGAGATAGGTATTGCGATGAAGTCCGCCGAGGCGGGCAAATTCGGCGTTCTCGAGGCCTGGAATGAGCCGGAAAACGCGCGCCTGTTCGCCATATTTGAGTTTGGTTTGAAATCCGACCATGTTGTAAAGCGTTCCCAGCGCATTGTCCTGGCGCAGCTGTACCACTGCGTAGGGCCGCTCACTGCTATGGGGATTGGTTAAACCAACCGGTTTCATCGGCCCGAAGCGCAAGGTTTCGACACCTCGCTGCGCCATGACCTCGATGGGCAGACAGCCGTCGAAATAGGGCGTCGAGGCTTCCCATTCCTTGAACGCGGTCTGGTCGCCGGCAAGCAGGGCATCAAGAAACACGCGATAGTCGCCCTCGGTCATCGGGCAGTTGATGTAGTCAGCTCCGGTGCCGCCGGGGCCCGCCTTGTCATAGCGCGACTGAAACCACGCTTTGCTGAAATCGATGCTGTCCTTGTGCACGATAGGAGCGATGGCGTCGAAAAAGGCGAGATCCTTTTCGCCCGTCAATTGCCGGATGGCGGCTGACAAATCGGGCGAGGTGAGGGGGCCGGTGGCGATGATCACCTTGTCCCAGTCCTCAGGAGGCAGACGATCGACTTCGCTGCGCTTGATGGTAATCAGCGGATGGGTCGAAAGTGCCGCCGTCACCGCCGCGGCAAATCCATCGCGGTCAACCGCCAGCGCGCCGCCGGCTGGAACCTGATGCGCATCACCCTTGGCCATGACGAGCGAGCCCAGCCGGCGCATTTCCTGGTGGAGCAGGCCAACGGCATTTTGTTCAGCGTCATCAGAGCGGAACGAATTCGAGCACACCAGCTCGGCGCACGCGTCGCCCTTATGAGCATCGGTGCCGCGCACCGGCCGCATTTCGTGGAGAATGACCGGTACGCCGGCGCTGGCAATCTGCCAGGCTGCTTCCGAGCCGGCGAGCCCGGCGCCGATCACATGGACAGGTTCGCTCATCGTGTGATCCTCGTTCTGCTGCCGTCGAAGTCCTTGACGAAGGCCGCGCCATCGTGCCGGCCAAGATCATGGGCAGCGGCAATTCCCTCGCCATCGGTGATGTCGAACTGGCCGGTGCGGATACGTTCCGAGGGCTGGATATAGGTCCGACCCTTGACGATCGGCAGGTTGCGATAAAGGCGCGACAACAGAACCAGCGTCTTGCCCCCCTGTGCTTCGACTTCGGTCAACGGCGCGACCGGTACGTTATCCACCAGCCCGCCATCAAGCGCCACACGGCCATTGGGTCGCATGATCGGCATGAAGGGCGGAACACCGGCGCTGGCGATCAGGCAATCGATCAGCTCACGCCCGTGCACCATGGCGGTCACCGGCAGGAATTCCGCCTTGAACCCCAGTGCGCGGCCAAAGCGTGGATGCACCGGGCCGAAAAGATGCTTCTCGATCTGGTAGGCGGCAATCCCGACCACCGGCGCCAGCAATGTCGGCAGGCCGCGCGGAATGCGTGATACCGCCACCAGGACCCGCGCCTTGGCTTGGAGCTTTTTCAGGGCCTGATCATCGACGAAGAATTCCATAAGCGAGCGATACAGAGCGCCAACCGGAAACAAATCGTGCGAGATGTGGCGCCGCCGCCAGTCGATGTTGGGCACGCTGCCATCGCAGCCCGCGACGATTTTCGGCAGGACTTGAGCGCCGATACCAAGCAGTGCCACAACGGCCTGCCAGGCGCCGGCGCTTGCCCCCACCACCAGCGAGGGTTTGAGATCGAAGCGCTCGGCAAGCACCTCATAGACCCCGTTTTGCCAGTAGCAGCGATTGCCGCCGCCAGCGAAACTCATTGCGTCAAACATTGGCCCACATTTTCGTGCGTTGAAACAAGGGAACAGGATTTATCTTGCTTTGTGGCGGCGTCAAAACAAGCGATACCGCCACTGTGTACCGGCGCCGATGTTTCCTCCTACCATAACAGCATACCGGCCTGGTCGATGAGTATCCTTCCCTACTTAACCTCGTTCCTGTTTTCTTGCGCCGCCCTTGTGGCATTCCCGCACCAGACGCAGGCCGCCGGCAGATAGCGTCCAATCGTTTGCACGCCGGCTACTCAGCCGCCGGACGCGTGATCTGCTTTGTTCGACCCTTGACTGTCGTTCCGGCCGGTTTCTTGACCGACGTCCTGGTCGACAGCCGGCGCGCCAGAAGCTCCCGCAGAAATGCTCCGGTATGGCTTTTCTCGTTTCTGACGATCATTTCGGGCGTGCCTTGCTCCACCAGCTCGCCGCCACCATCGCCACCTTCGGGGCCAATGTCGATCAGCCAGTCGGCTGTCTTGATCACATCGAGATTGTGCTCGATGACGGCAACCGTATTTCCCTGTTCCACCAATTCCTGCAGCACCTCGAGAAGCTTGGCGACATCATGGAAATGCAGCCCCGTCGTCGGTTCATCAAGGATGTAAAGCGTGCGGCCCGTGGCACGGCGTGACAATTCCTTGGCAAGCTTGACCCGCTGCGCTTCGCCGCCCGAAAGCGTCGTTGCCTGCTGGCCGATCTTGACATAGCCAAGCCCGACGCGCGCCAGCATGTCGAGCTTTTCGCGGATCGAGGGTACGGCTGAGAAAAAAGCCGCGCCTTCCTCGACCGTCATGTCAAGCACGTCGGCGATCGATTTCTGGCGGTAATGCACATCAAGCGTTTCGCGGTTGTAGCGCTTGCCTTTGCACACATCGCAGGTGACGTAGACATCCGGCAGAAAGTGCATCTCGATCTTGATGACGCCGTCGCCCTGGCAGGCTTCGCAGCGCCCGCCCTTGACGTTGAAGGAAAAGCGCCCCGGCCCATAGCCGCGCGCCTTGGCTTCCGGCAGACCCGCGAACCAGTCGCGGATGGGTGTGAAGGCGCCGGTATAGGTCGCCGGGTTTGATCTTGGCGTACGCCCGATCGGTGACTGATCGATATCGATCACCTTGTCGAGATGCTCAAGCCCTTCGATCCGCTCATGCGCAGCCGGGTTTTCCTTGGTGCCCATGAGACGGCGGGCGGCTGCGAGATAAAGGGTGTCGATGAGCAGCGTCGATTTGCCCGAGCCAGACACGCCCGTAACACAGATAAAAGTGCCAAGCGGAAAATCGACGCTGATCCCTTTGAGATTATTGCCGCGCGCTCCCACGACCCGTAGCTTGCGCCGGGGATCACCTTTGCGTCGCGCACTCGGAACGGCAATCTCGCGTGCCCCGCTGAGATATTGGCCGGTGAGCGAATTTGGCTCACTCAGAATATCTTCAAGCTGCCCCTGGGCGACAATCCGCCCGCCGTGAATGCCTGCCAGCGGCCCCACATCGACGATGTGGTCGGCGGCATGAATGGCGTCTTCGTCATGTTCGACCACGATCACCGTGTTGCCGAGATCGCGCAGGCGCTTGAGCGTGGTGATGAGGCGCGCATTATCACGCTGATGGAGGCCGATCGATGGCTCGTCCAGCACGTAGAGCACACCCGTGAGACCCGACCCGATCTGCGAGGCGAGGCGAATGCGCTGGCTTTCTCCACCTGACAACGTGCCCGACGCGCGCGACAGCGTCAGATAGTCAAGCCCGACATCATTGAGGAAGCGCAGGCGATCCTGAATTTCCTTCAGGATGCGCCGGGCAATCGTGTTCTGCTTCTCACTGAGGTGAGCGGGCAGCGTGTCAAACCAGCCGCCCGCCTTGCGCACCGACAATGCAGTCACCTCGGAAATCGTCTGTCCGGCACATTTCACTGCCAGCGCTTCTGGCTTGAGACGGGCGCCGCCGCACACTGCACACGGCGTTTCCGACATGTAACGGCCGATTTCCTCGCGCGCCCATTCGCTCTCGCTTTCCTTCCACCGCCGCTCCAGATTGCGCACCACGCCCTCGAAACTCTTTTTCGTCTCATAAGCGCGCAGACCATCATCGAACTTGAAGGCAATGTCTTCGCCTTCCGAGCCGTAGAGGATCTTTTTGCGGACGGTGTCAGTCAGGCTCGACCACGGCTTGTCGAGCGAAAAGCGGTAATGTCGGGCAAGCGCCTCGAGCGTCTGCAGGGAATAGGCCGATGACGATTTGGCCCAGGGCGCAATCGCGCCCTTGCGCAAGGTGAGCGTATCGTCGGGAACGACCAGATCGGCATCCACCTTGCGTTCCGAGCCGAGCCCGGCGCAATGCGGGCAGGCGCCATGCGGGCTGTTGAACGAAAAGAGCCGTGGCTCGATTTCGGGGATGGTGAAGCCCGAGACCGGACAGGCAAAACGCTCCGAGAACATGAGACGCTTCGGCTTGCCATCGCTGTCTTTTTCGTCGGTGAATTCCATCACCGCCAACCCGTCGGCGAGCCGCAGCGCCGTCTCCAGTGAATCGGCCAATCTGGCGGCGGCGTCGGCGCGTACGACGATGCGGTCAACGACGACATCGATATCGTGATTGAACTTCTTGTCGAGCACGGGCGCCGCAGCGATGTCGTAGTAATTGCCATCGACCTTGAGACGCTGGAAACCCTTGCGCTGCAGCTCGGCAATCTCCTTGCGGTATTCCCCCTTGCGGCCGCGCACCAGCGGCGCCAGCAGAAACAGCCGCACACCCTCAGGGAGCGCAAGGATCCGGTCGACCATCTCCTGCACCGTCTGGCTTTCAATCGGCAGGCCGGTCGCCGGCGAATAGGGGATGCCGACACGCGCCCACAACAGGCGCATGTAGTCGTAGATTTCCGTCACCGTGCCGACCGTCGAGCGCGGATTGCGCGAGGTCGTCTTCTGCTCGATGGAGATGGCCGGGGACAGCCCGTCGATCTGGTCGACGTCAGGCTTCTGCATCATTTCCAGAAATTGCCGTGCATAGGCCGACAGGCTCTCCACATAGCGGCGCTGGCCCTCAGCGTAGATAGTGTCGAACGCCAGCGATGATTTTCCCGATCCCGATAGGCCGGTGAACACCACGAGTGAATCACGCGGCAGGTCGAGGTCGACATTCTTCAGATTGTGCTCGCGGGCGCCGCGAATGACGATGGATTTCGACGCCAGCGCGCGGGTAGCGGGATTTGTCATGTCATATTCCAAAACGAAGAAGGCGCCGTTCCCGACGCTTCAAACTGGTCAGATAGCATTGCGTTGACTCAGGCAGCCGTTTGCAGCCAGCCACGCTCGGCCAGGATTTTACGCTCCTGCTCGTTGGCGAACCTGGTATCCCAAATTTCCAAACGTGGTTCCATGACCTTTTGCCACAGGCGCGGCATGAGCGCGATGATGATCATTGTCTTGTAGCCATAAGGCATCGTCGGCGCATCCGCCTCGCAGGCGAGCTGCCAATAGGGTTTGGTTGCAAACATGTGATGATGCGAATGGCGCGGCAGATTGAAGAGAATGGCACTCGAGACCAGCCGGGCGCAGTTCCACGAATGCCGCGGCTCGACCCTTTGGCCGGGAACCCGCACCAGCCCGTAATGTTCGATGTAATTGACCACTTCGAGGTAAAGCTTCCCCTGGATCGCACAACCGATGACCAGCGCAAGGCCGAGCCATCCGCCCAGCACGGCGGCGGCGGCAAAAATCGCCAGGGTAAACATCTGACCGCGTAACCAGCGATTATACGGCGACCATAGCGGCAGCTTGCGCCGTGCCAGTCGCGCCGCTTCAATACGCCACGCCGACAGATTGCCATCGATGATGGAGCGAACGGCAAAACGCAGGACGTATTCCCCGCGCCGTGCAGTCGCCGGATCAGCGTCGGTGGCCACATGGATGTGGTGACCGTAGACATGCTCGATGGAAAAAGACGTGTCGCCGGAAAAACCGAGAAGAAAGCGCCCGACGAACATCGCCAGCCGGTCATTGGTGCGATGGATCAGCTCGTGCGCGACATTGGTGCCGGCCGCGCCGATGAACAGGCCGATGGCGAGCATGCCGCCGAAAAGCGACCAGGCGCCGGTGGCCGCACGCGCCGCCTCAAGATCAACCCCGAAGCCGCGCAGGAGCGGGATGAGGGAGAAAGGATCGCTCGATCCACAAAGGAAAGCGAACAGCGCGACATTGAGCGCCAGCAGCGGCAGCGCCAGAAACAGCTGAAGATCAAGAAACCAGGTCCATGCCGGTCCAAACGCTGCCTTGTCGTCACCAACCGCTTCGTCAACGATTGTTGCCAGAAAAAGCGCCAGGACAAATCCGCTCACCAGCCAGGCGCCGCCAACACATAATGCGGCGATGTTCACTGCAAGGACAGCATTCATGGTGAGATAGCGGGCGTGAACAAGCAGGCGTGCAAGCATCAGGACCACTCCATAGCGTTCACCAGGACGCACACAGTCAGAATGAGCCCATTCTAGACTGAAGCGACAGGCAGGTCGATAGCGGGGATATACGGCGACTCATCGGATGATCAAGCGAGAGGGTAGGCGAAAAATAAGAACATTGTAAGAACATTTTACTTGCCTGCGCTGTTGAGAAGCGATTTATTTGCTTGCGCCGTAGCCTCGCGCCGGGTGAGGTGCGCCATTGGGAGAAACAGGATGGCAGGTAGCGTCAATAAGGTGATCTTGGTCGGCAATGTCGGTCGCGACCCGGAGGTTCAACGCTTTGCGCAAGGTGGACAGGCAGTTAAATTCTCGCTCGCCACGTCGGAGAATTGGCAGGACAAGGCGTCCGGCGAGCGCAAGGAAAAGACCGAGTGGCATAACGTCGTCATCTATAACGAAAACATCGGGCGCGTGGCCGAGCAATACGTACGCAAGGGCTCGAAGATCTATGTCGAAGGCCAGTTGCAGTCGCGCGAGTATACCGACAAGGATGGCAATCAGCGCAAGATCACGGAAGTGGTGCTTCAGCGTTTCCGCGGTGAGATGACATTGCTGGATTCCCGGGGTGGCGGGGAGCGGATGGTCGAGGATGGCGGTATGGGCGCCAGCAGCGAACCGCGCGCACCCGCCAGGCGTACAGCGCCTGCCGCGATGTCGCGCGGCGATCTCGACGACGAGGTGCCGTTCTGAGGTGTGCACGTCAACGCCGGATGTTGATGATCGTCAACCGGAGTTTGGACGCATGTCCGACAAGTTGATCGCTTCGCTGCGGGACTGGGCTGACATCGAAAGCTTCACCCATGATGTTGCCGGCGTTAACCGCATGGTGGATGCGGTGGCGGCTTATGTGGCGGGCGCGCCGGTCAGCATCGAACGGATCGCCGGGCGTGAAGGGCTGGGTGATATCATCATCCTCAAGGCCGGACCGGCGACCGTTGCAAAGCCTGTTCTGCTGCTCTCCCATGTCGATACGGTTCATCCGGCAGGCACCAAATCCGGGCCGCTTGCCATCAGGGTTGATGGCGATCGCTTCTATGGCCCCGGCGTCTATGACATGAAGGGGGGTGCACTTCTCGCGCTGGAAGCCTTCAAGGCAGCAGCGCTGCGCGGCAGTCTGGTGGCGCCAACGGTGTTTATTTTTACGCCAGATGAGGAAATCGGCAGCCCGACGAGCCGCCGTCTTGTGGAAGATTATGGACGCAAGGCCGCCGCGGCACTCGTCACCGAACCGGCGCGCGACGGCGGCAAGATCGTGACAGCACGCAAGGGGGTAGGTATCGTCGATGTGATGATCACCGGCACGCCTGCCCATGCCGGCGTCAAGCATGAGCGCGGGCGCAGCGCCATCCGGGAGGCGGCCCGCCAGATCCTTGCGATAGAGGCCATGACCGATTATGCCCGTGGCATCACCACGAATGTCGGTGTCATCACAGGTGGCAGTGCCCGCAATGTCGTGCCGCAGACCTGCCGATTCGAAGTGGATTTCCGGGCAATCGACCGCGCCGGCGCCACCGAGGTCGAGGCCGCACTCTATAAACTTAAGACCCATGATCCCGATACGACGATCGCGGTAAGCGGAGGGCTTAATCGTCCGCCCTTTCCCCCCAATGATGCGACGATGAAGCTTTTCGCCATTGCCAGGGCGATCGCCGCCAGGGATGGCTGGGCGCTCGATCATGTTCCGCTCACCGGCGGTGGATCAGATGGTAATTTCACGGCTGATGTCGGATGTCCAACCCTTGACGGGCTTGGAGTTGATGGCGATGGCGCGCACACGCTTCAGGAATATGCGCTGCTATCATCGCTCCTGCCGCGCCAGAAGCTGATTGAAGGGCTGCTTGAGAGCAATCTTGCCTGATGACAGCTGAGCGTGACCGGCCAACGCGCTTTGCTGTGACATCTGCCGCTTTGCCATTTGCATGGCGACGGTCATATCGGCTATCGATACTGCCTGTTTTGATTGGCGATCACGACGGAATCGCCTAATTACATTCAGGTGGCAATGTTTCAGGCGCTCATGCGCGCGGGTGCAGCCGACCTCGAGACAGCGACAGTGATGACAGGCAACAGCAAGCGCGGCTTTGGGGGCCTGAGGCCCCCAGTGCCAGGCAGCTGCCAGACAGCCGGTTGAGGAGAAGCCTGTGAGCGGCGATAACAAGGATACCGTAGGCCTGCCCGGCAGCGATCCGTCTGAAATCAGGCCGGTGTCGATTGCCGACGAGATGCGGCGCAGCTATCTCGATTATGCGATGAGCGTCATCGTCAGCCGGGCGCTGCCTGACGCACGGGACGGGCTGAAGCCCGTTCATCGGCGGATCCTGTTTTCGATGTACGAGAACGGCTTTACCTACGACAAGGCCTATCGCAAATCGGCCCGCATCGTCGGCGACGTCATCGGTAAATATCATCCCCATGGCGACCAGTCGATCTATGACGCGCTCGCCCGCATGGCGCAGGACTTTGCCATGCGCGCCCCGCTGGTTGACGGCCAGGGCAATTTTGGTTCCATCGATGGGGATCGCCCGGCCGCCATGCGCTACACCGAGGTGAGGCTGGCGCGGATTGCCGGCGAGATTGTCGATGATCTCGACATGGATACGGTTGATTTCCAGCCCAATTACGACGGCACCGAGCGCGAGCCGGTGGTTATGCCCTCGCGCATACCCAATCTGCTCCTCAATGGTGCCGGCGGCATCGCCGTTGGCATGGCAACCAACATACCTCCGCATAATCTTGGCGAACTCGTCGATGCGGTTGTGGGCCTCATCGTCAAACCGGAGATGACGATCGAGGAACTGAACGAGATCGTCCTTGGGCCTGATTTTCCAACCGGCGGAACAATTCTGGGGCGCGGCGGTATCCGCGTGGCCTACAATACCGGCCGCGGCTCGGTGATCATGCGCGCCCGTGTCGAGGTCGAAACGCGCGCCAAGGACCGCGAACAGCTCGTCGTCAGCGAAATTCCCTATCAGGTCAACAAATCGACGCTTATTGAAAAAATCGCCGAACTCGTGCGTGATAAACGTATCGAGGGCATTTCCAATGTCGCGGACGAATCAAACCGCGAAGGCATCCGCATCGTCATCGAACTGAAGCGCGATGCGGTTGCCGACGTCGTCTTGAACCAGCTCTACCGCTACACGCCGCTGCAAAGCTCTTTTGGCGTCAACATGGTGGCGCTCAATGGCGGGCGCCCGGAGGTCATGAACCTCAAGGACCTGCTCGAAGCGTTCCTGTCATCACGCGAGGTGGTGATCACGCGGCGCACCAAATTCCTGCTCGCCAAGGCCCGCGCCCGCGCCCATGTGCTGGTGGGGCTGGCGATTGCGGTGGCCAATATCGATGAGGTGATCGCCGCCATCCGCACCGCCCCCGATCCGGCAACCGCCAAAGTGCGTTTGATGAGCCGCGCCTGGGACGCCCGCGAGATCACCACAATTATCGGCCTGATCGACGATCTGCGCCACAGGCTCGCCGATGACGGCACCATTCATCTCTCCGAAGAACAGGCCAAAGCTATCCTCGACCTGCGCCTGCAGCGCCTGACTGCGCTGGGCCGCGAGGAAATCCAGGCTGAACTGGAAAAGATTGCAGCTGAAATCCGCGAATTTCTGGCGATCCTCACGTCTCGCGCCCGCGTCCAGGAGATCATTCGCGACGAATTGCTGGCGGCCAAGGCAGCCTTTGCCACCCCGCGTCAGACCGAAATCCTCGAAGCCGAGGGCGATTTCGAGGATGAGGATCTGATCCAGCGTGAAGAGATGGTGGTGACCGTCTCGCATGCTGGCTACGTGAAGCGCGTGCCGCTCTCCGCCTATCGTGCGCAGCGGCGCGGCGGCAAGGGCAGAGCCGGCATGGCCACCCGCGAGGAGGATTTCGTCACTCGCCTTTTTGTCGCCTCGACCCATACGCCGGTGCTGTTTTTCTCATCGCGCGGTATCGTCCACAAGATGAAGGTGTGGCGCCTGCCGATTGCCGCTCCGCAATCGCGCGGCAAGGCCCTGGTCAACATGTTGCCGCTGGCGGCAGGCGAGCGCATTACCACCGTTATGCCGCTGCCGGAGGATGAGGCCGAATGGGCGCGCTTCCACGTGGTGTTTGCCACCACTGACGGTGATATCCGCCGCAATGATCTCGCCGATTTTGTACAGATCAACCGCAACGGCAAGATCGCCATGAAGCTGGAGGGCGATACCTCGATCGTCGATGTGCAGCTGTGCACCGAGGACGATGACATTCTGCTCACCACCAAGCTTGGCCAGTCAATCCGCTTTGCGGTGCCTGAAGTCCGCGTCTTCCAGAGCCGCAATTCGACCGGCGTGCGCGGTATCCTGCTCGCCGAAGGCGATGCGGTGATCTCGATGGCCATTGTGCGCCATGTCGAGGCGTCAGCCGAGGAGCGCTCCTCTTATCTGCGCATGCGCCGCGCTGTGACGGCCGGCGAAGAAGGGCAGCCCGGCGAGCCGGAAGGCGAGGAAATCAATGCCGACGTTCAATTGTCGCAGGAGCGTTACGCTGGCCTGTCAGCCGGCGAACAATTCGTGCTCACCGTTTCGGAGCGCGGTTTTGGCAAGCGCTCATCTGCCTACGAATATCGTGTCACCGGGCGTGGTGGCAAAGGTATCGTCGCCATGATCACCAACGCCCGCAATGGCGGAGTGGTCGCCGCCTTCCCGGTGGAGCCAAGCGATCAGATCATGCTGGTGACCGATGGCGGCCAGATGATCCGCGTTCCGGTTGATGACATACGCATCGCCGGGCGCAACACCCAAGGCGTTACGATTTTTGACACCGCCGATGGCGAGAAAGTCGTGTCGGTCGAACGTATTTCCGATCAGGGTGAGGACATCAGCGACGATGCGGCCCCGCTCGTTGATGGTGACGAGGGCTGATCCATGCGCATCGGCGTTTATCCGGGATCGTTCGATCCGCTGACCAACGGCCATGTCGGCATGCTGGAGGCATCACTGCGCCTTGTTGATCGCCTGATCATCGCCATCGGCGTTCATCCGGCCAAAAAGCCGCTGTTCACCACCCGTGAGCGCATGACGATGATCAGGAACGTTGTAGCCCCGATGGCAAAGACGGCTGGCGCCGACTTCGAAATCGCCACTTTCGATAATCTCGTTGTCGATTTCGCGCGCACAAAAAAAGCCGGGCTGATCATTCGTGGCCTGCGCGATGGAACAGATCTCGACTACGAAATGCAGATGTCGGGAATGAATGCCGGGCTAGCGCCCGACTTGCAAACGGTGTTCCTGCCGGCATTGCCAGGGCATCGCCACATTACAGCGACATTGGTGCGCCAGATCGCCGCGATGGGTGGCGATGTGTCGGGTGTTGTGCCTCCTGCCGTTGCCAAGCATCTCGCCCGCAAGTTTTCATGACGCCACAACGCGCTCCGCAATATCAAACGAGGACAGTTCGATGAACAGACGCCATGTGCTGATCGCAGCCGGCTCGCTTTTTGCCGGCAAAGCTTTCGCCCAAACGCCCAAATTGCCTGCCGAGATTGATCCACAGAATGCCTTGCTGATTGAACTCAAGGGCGGAACGGTCATCGTCAAACTGCGCCCGGACCTTGCGCCCAAACATGTCGAGCGCATCAAGGAATTGGCCAAACGTCGATTTTATGACGGGCTGGTCTTCCACCGCGTCATCGACAAATTCATGGCGCAGACGGGCGACCCGACCGGGACGGGGAGCGGAGGCTCCGATCTGCCCAATCTCAAGGCTGAGTTCACCCAGGCACCCTTTGGCCGCGGCACGCTCGGCATGGCGCGCTCGCAGAGCCCCGATTCAGCCAATTCCCAGTTCTTTATTTGTTTCGAGCGCTCACAATGGCTGGACGGCCAGTATACTGTCTTTGGCGAAGTGGTCTCAGGCATGGAATTTGTTGACGCAATCAAGCGCGGCACTGGCGGAAATGGTCTTGTGACCGCACCGCCGGATCGCATGATAAAGGTACGTCTTGCGGCTGAATGAGCGCGTGTTGAGCCGCTATTTTCTGATCATTGTCGGGGGTATTTTTCTGTGTCCCGGCAAGGTGAAGGCCGAAGAGAAGTTGGTGTATGATTACAAAGAAATAGGCGCTTATTTGTCGCGCTGCTGGGTTCCACCACGCGAAACGCTGCCGGGCGTGAGGATTGAAGTCACGTTTTCCTTTGCCCTGCGCAGTGATGGTAGCGTCATCGGCTAACCGTCGATCAGCTATTTTTCACCTGCACGTTTCACCGGGCTGCGCAAAAAATATCGTGCTGCCGTCTTCAATATGCTTGAAGTCTGTACCCCGGTTCCGCTATCAGCGAGCCTTGGCAGCAGGATCGCAGGCCGCGTGAACCGCCTGCGTTTTGTTCACGACACCAACGAACAGGAATCACCAGCGTGGCGCTCGACACTGAAAATACCCTCGTCATGGAAACCACAAAAGGCCGGGTAACCATTGCCCTGCGCCCCGACCTGGCGCCTAACCATGTCGAGCGCATGAAGACACTGGCGCGGCAGGGATTTTATGACGGGATCATTTTTCATCGCGTGATTGCCGGCTTCATGGCACAGACCGGCTGTCCTGATGGCCGCGGCACGGGCGGGTCGGACCTTCCCGATCTCAAGGCGGAGTTCAACGCCGAGCCGCATGTGCGCGGCGTCTGCTCCATGGCACGCAGCAATGCCCCGCATTCGGCAAATTCGCAGTTCTTTATCGTCTTCGACGATGCGACCTTCCTTGACCGCCAGTATACCGCCTGGGGTCAGGTGACCGAGGGCATGGACGTCATTGACGCGCTTGCCAAGGGCGAACCGCCGAAGAACCCGGACAAGATCGTCACGATGCGTGTAGGTGCCGAGGCCTGACGGCGGCAGCCGGCAGACTTGCGTGGCCGGCAAGCGGCAATGCAGACCGATGATTTTGATTTCGAGTTGCCAGCAGAGCGCATAGCCCTGCGCCCGGCGGTGCCGCGCGAATGCGCCCGCCTGCTGGTGATCAAGCGACATCGCGGCATCATCGCCGAAACAACCATTGCCGACTTGCCGCTCTATTTGCGCGGTGGCGATGCGCTGATTGTCAACGATACGCGGGTCATACCCTGCGCGCTCAAAGGGTATCGTCAGCGTGGCGAGGCGCGCGTTGCGCTCAATGTCACGTTGCACCGGCGCACACGCGGGGATGCCTGGTGGGCCTTTGCAAAACCCGGACGCCGGCTGGCGGTTGACGACATGCTTGTGTTTTCTTCTGCCGACGAAAAACTCACCGTCATGGCAAGGCTGTGTGAAAAGGGTGAAGGTGGGGAGGTTTTGCTGGAATTTGATCGCGCCGGCGTGGCGCTCGACCAAGCGGTTGCGGCTGTCGGCGATATGCCGTTGCCACCCTATATTGCCTCGCGCCGAGCCGCTGACCAGCGTGATCGCTCCGATTATCAGACGATATATGCTAGCCGCGATGGCTCGGTCGCGGCGCCGACGGCCGGGCTTCATCTGACCGAGAAGATGATGACGCGCCTTGCAGTACACGAGATCGGGCTCGAACGCGTCACCTTGCATGTCGGTGGCGGTACCTTTCTGCCGGTCAAAAGCGCGGCGATCGCTGACCATCGCATGCACGCCGAATGGGGTGAAATCGACAGTGCGACCGCTGCCCGCCTCGCAGCACGGCGGGCAGGGGGCGGCAGACTGATTGCGGTTGGCACCACGGCAGCCCGCCTGCTCGAAAGCGCGGCACGCCCATCAGGTTCAGTCAACGCTTTTCGTGGTGAAACGGACATCTTCATGACACCCGGTTATCGCTTTGCGGCTGTCGACGGGCTAATGACCAATTTCCATCTTCCGCGCTCGACCCTCTTCATGCTGGTGTGTGCCTTTGCCGGCTATGATGTCATGCGTCAGGCTTATGCCCACGCCATTGCCACAGGCTATCGCTTTTTTTCCTATGGCGATGCCTGCCTGCTGCTGCCGGAGGGCTGACGCCATGCCCCGCTTTTCATTTGCGCTCAAGGCGCTCGATGGCGCGGCTCGCACGGGCGAGATCACCACACCGCACGGTGTCATCCGCACACCAGCCTTCATGCCGGTTGGCACAGCGGCTACCGTGAAGAGCATGCATCCGCACGAAGTGCGCGAGAGCGGAGCCGATATCCTTCTGGTCAACACCTATCACATGATGCTGCGTCCAGGGCCTGAGCGCGTCGCCAGGCTCAGTGGTCTCCATTCTTTCATGAACTGGCCGCACTCTATCCTGACCGATTCCGGCGGCTTCCAGGTGATGTCGCTGGCCGGCCTGCGTACATTGAATGAAAGCGGCGTGACGTTTCGCAGCCATATCGACGGTTCGGCCCATCAGCTGACGCCCGAGCGCGCGGTTGATATCCAGAACCTGCTCGGTGCTGACATCCAGATGCAACTCGATGAATGCGTCAAACTGCCGGCCACACCGGCAGACGTTGAGCGCGCAATGCGCCTGTCGATGCGTTGGGGCGAACGCGCACGCCGCGCGTTTCTCGCAAGCGGCCGCCACACTGAGGGCTATGCGCAATATGGCATCGTTCAGGGCGGTGATCAGCCTGCTTTGCGGGCTGAGAGCGCGCGTGCGCTCGTCGATATCGGTTTTGAAGGGTATGGCATTGGTGGTCTGGCTGTCGGCGAACCGCAGGCGGTGATGCTCGACATGATCGCTGCCAGCGTGCCGCATCTGCCGTTAACGTCACCTCGCTATCTGATGGGCGTTGGCACGCCCGATGATCTGCTAAAGGCGATAGCCCTGGGTGTCGACCAGTTCGATTGTGTGATGCCCACACGTTCTGGTCGCCATGGGCAGGTCTTCACGCGGTTTGGCAAGATCAACCTGCGCAATGCGCGCCACCACGACGACCCGCGCCCGCTGGATGAACACGCTGCTTGCCCGGCCGCGCGCGATTATTCACGCGCCTATCTTCACCATCTCGTACGCTGCGGCGAATTTCTGGGCGCCATGCTGCTCTCGGCCATCAATCTTAGTTATTATCAGGAACTGATGGCGGGAGCGCGTCAGGCCATCGCTGCTGGCGGTTTGCAGGATTACGCCGCAGCCGTGCGCGAGGGGTGGGCACGTGGCGACATTGCACCCTGGCAGGAGCCCGATCATGCCTGAATTGAAGACCGCCCGGATCGGCATTCTCACGATCTCCGACCGCGCCTCGCAAGGCATCTACGAGGATCGCGGCGGCCCGGCTATCGAGGCAGAGCTGAAGCGCGCGCTTGCCTCGCCCTGGGAGCCGATGCGCCGGATCGTTGCCGACGAGCAGGGTCTGATCGAGCAGGCATTGCGCATGCTGGCCGATGATGAGGGCTGCGCCCTTGTCATCACCACGGGCGGAACCGGGCCGTCGCCGCGCGATGTCACGCCAGAAGCAACAGAAGCCGTGTGCGACAAGATGATGCCGGGCTTTGGCGAACTCATGCGCGCCGTCAGCCTCAAATACGTGCCGACCGCCATCCTGTCGCGCCAGACGGCGGGCATTCGCGGCACATGTCTGATCGTCAACCTGCCGGGCCAGCCGAAGGCGATCGGCGAATGCCTGTCAGCGGTGCTGCCGGCGATCCCCTATTGCATCGACCTGATCGGTGGTCCGTTCATCGAAACCGACCCGGCGGTGGTGGTGGCTTTCCGCCCCAAAAGCGCGGCGGTGAAATAGCGCCTATTTGTAGGCCTTCGCCTGCGCTGCGATCGCTGCTTGATCAAAGGCGTTGATGTCGGCGATCAACTCGTTGGATACCAGCTCGCTTGCGTTCGCCTTCTCCTTAAGCACGTTCCACTGCAGCAGGAAATCGAGATAGGCCTGATAGTTGGCGACGTTGTTCTCGCCCCATTTGCTGACCCGGCCGGCTTCAAGCCGCCAGTTCTTGGCGCGTGCGTTCAGCGTCTTGATGTCATCGGCAATCGCCGTCGCCTCGTCCTTGCCGGTGGCGCGGGTGAAGGGATAGACCTCGTAGAGGATGCGGATCGCTGCTTCCGGATTGGCCATGGCAAAGATCGTCCCCTTGGCATAGCCCTGACCGAGTGCGACCGCATCGCCACGGCGTTTGGTCAACACTTCCTCGGTCGCAACAAAACCGTTGGACGGGTAGCTTGCAAGTTCGCCAACATCAAGATAGCGCAGCGCCGCGCCTGCGTTCTCAACCAGCGTATACTGCGTATCGAACTGCGAAATGGCGTCGATCTGGTTGGTGCGCAGCAGAGCCGCAGTCTGCGCCCCTTCGCCAGCGACCACGATCCGCACATCTTTCGCCGGGTCGAGGCCACGATTGGCGACAAGGGCGCGTGCCGTCAGCACGCCACCAGAGGCCATCGAGGTGACGCCGATCGTTTTGCCCTTCAGGTCATCGAGCGTTTTGATCGGGCTGTCGGCGGGCACCGCCATGCCGTAGATGTTGCCCTGGTAGGCGGTGTAGAAATTAACGACCTTGACGCCCAAAGCGCGGATGATCGCGACGGGTTCGATGGAGGGTATCGAATAGGGGATTTCACCGGTCGCCACCAGCTTGACGCAATCGGTTGATCCAGGCAGCGGCACCAGTTCGACCTTGATGCCTTTTTCCGCAAACCAGCCAAATTTGGTGGCAATGGCGAACGGCGCCGCGGCAGCGCTGACAGTGCGGGCGCAAAAGCCGACCTTGACGGTTGTCTGTGCCTGCGCCGGCGCTGCAAACGCCCACACAATGCCTATGACGAGGATAAGAAATCGTATCATGTCGTCCTCCCTGAACTGGTGGATGAGGGCGCCAGCAGATCGCGTGGCCGATCCCAAAACAAGACGCGGCGCCTGACCGCCACAACGCAAGAATTGAGACTGACGCCGATGAGCGAGAGAATGAGCAGGATCGAGAATTGCCCGGCGACATCAAGCGTCGAATTCATGCTCTGGATCAGCATGCCGAGCCCCGCTTGCGCACCGATGAACTCGGCGACGATCGCCCCGATGAGCGCAAACACCATCGCCACCTCCAGCCCCGCAAAAATATATGGCAGCGCGTTGGGCAACAGCAGCATGGTGAAGATCTGGCGGTGCGAGGCGGCCAGCGAACGCATGAGATTGATCCGGTCTTCATCAACCGAGCGCAAGCCGACTACCGTATTCACCATCAGCGGAAAAAAGGCCACAAGTGCCGCGCTCACGACTTTCGAGGTGAGACCAAGCCCGAACCACACCACGATCATCGGCGCCAGCGCTACTTTCGGCATCGCCTGGAACATGACGATGAGCGGATAGACGAAATACTCGACCCGCCGACTGAGTGCGAGCGCGGTTCCCAGCACCAGTGCCAGAGTGGCACCGAGCGCAAAACCCAGCAACGTCTCCCATAAGGTGACAAGGATGTGCTCGGCGTAGATACCGGTGCTGAGGCCGCGATAAAGGGCAATAAATATCTGGCTTGGCGCCGGCAGGATGAAACTTGGTACTTTGAGAAGAACGGTCAGCGCCTCCCAGACGAGCAGGAGCGCCGCGATCAACGCCAGCCTTAAACTCCAGCCGGTCAGCCCCTTCGTCATTCGATCCCTCCGCTGGCATCAAGCACGTCACGGATGCGGGCAACATGCGCGCCGAATTCCTTGGTGTTCACAACCGAGAGGGGCCGTGGGCGCGGAAAATCGACCCTGACCTCAAGCGCGACGCGCCCCGGACGCGGTGTCATCACCAGAACGCGGTCGGCGAGGTAAACTGCTTCTGCGATCGAATGAGTGATGAAGAGCACCGTCTTGCGCTCTTCGAGCCAGATACGTTGCAGCTCACGGTTCATGATTTCACGCGTCAGCGCGTCAAGCGCGCCGAAGGGCTCATCCATCAGCAGGACCGACGGATTATGGACGAGTGCGCGGACGATGCCCACACGCTGCTGCATGCCACCCGACAATTCGCGCGGATACCGTTTCTCGAAGCCGGCAAGGCCGACGAGGTTCAGAAGCGCCTGGGTGCGGGACGTGATCGCCGGACCGGTAAGGCCAATCACGTCAGCTGGCAAAAGGGCGTTTTCCATGACACTGCGCCAGGGAAAGAGCACCGGCGACTGGAAGACAACGCCGATATCGCGGCGCGGGCGGGATACCACCTCGCCACGCAGCGATACATGGCCGGCAGTTGGCGCCAGCAGCCCGGCCAGCACTTTGAGAAGTGTTGATTTCCCGCAACCCGAGGGCCCGACGACCGCCAGGAATTCGCCGTCAGCAACGTCAAACGTGATTTTGTCGAGCGCCACCACAGGCTGGTCGCTACCAAAACACACATCAAGATCGCGAACCCCGATCGCTGATAACGCCGCGACACCCGATCCAAGCCGCTCGGCAACAACCTCGTTCATGCGCTTCCTGCTCGTGTTCCGTCAGCTGCGGAACTTGCCGTCATGCTAGCATGAAAAAGGAAACCCGACGCAAGCCCTTGGCGCCATCGATAAGCGCTCATGACAGTATGAAGTAGAGTTCAGGCGGGAAAACGATACCCGGCAGCAAGCGCTTCCTCGTGCCAGCGCAATGTCAGCGCGAAGCTCGTATGATCAACCGCAGCAAATCCTTCGAGTTGAAGGTCGTCTGCGAGTGATGAAAACCACGGCTGTGAGGATGCAGAGAGAAAAGCGGCACGCAACGCTTCGATGTCTCGCCCACTTGCCTGCGGCCCGGCGACAAAGGCCGGCATGGGCGCGAGATCACTGGAGGCAACGACACGGATATTGGTGAACAGCTCCGGGCGTTCGCGGCGCAGCAAATGGTGCCAGTAGGCATCAAGCGGACCGATGTCGATGGTGCCGGCTGTCACCTCATCAAGAACGCGTCGCGCGGTCACCAACTCACCGCTCATCGCGCCATAGAGCGTCGGGCGTCCGGGCGTGCGATAGGCCAGGAGATGATGGCGGAAGGCGTTGAAACCGGAATGTGAATGCGCGACCGTCCAGCCCGCCCGCTTGCCAAAGCTCTCTTCAAACCTGGCGATGGCTGAATCGGCACGAACGATAAAATCGCTCCGGTAGACGGCGCGCCCCTGCGCCCATGGCATCACCGGTATTGGGCTTGCGAGCGGTGTTACCGCCGCAATTTCAAGTGCAATCGGAAAGCCGCACATGAAGGCGCAGCCGAGATCGTCGCGCTGCCATAATACCTCCAGCGGTTGCGGCGCCGGGTAGGGGAGATAGGTCAAACTCACCCCCGCATCGCTGGCGATGTTCTCGAGCAGCGCCTGCCACGCCTGTTCAATTCGCGGCGTGACCGCATACATGCGCGCATTGGCAACAAGGGCGCTCACGCGTAGCGCAGCCTCTGGCCGATACCGAGCGTCTTACCTTTTTCAAGCATGGCGTGGCCGAGCGCGATATCGGACAAAGAGAGACCGCGATGCCAGAAAAGGATGGTTTCGTCATCGCTCTCACGACCGGGTTTCAGCCCTGCGACCACCTGTCCGAGTTCAGCGTGGTAGCGCGATTCATTGAGCTTCCCCGCTTCGAAATGGGGGCGCAGTGCCCCGAAGCGGCCGGCACGAGCCTGGCCGAAATCATCCATGAGGAATTTGTCGGCAATATCGGCAAGCGATAATTCAACCGCGCTCATCGTGCCGTAAGGCATCACCAGAGCGCCTTTTTTGATCCATTCCGTCTTGAGAAGAGGCTCCGGCTCGACGAGGCGCGAGGCTTCGACAACGATGTCGGCGCCACGCACGCATGATTCCCAGTCGTCAGTGACAACGATCTTCTTCTTCAGATCGCGTGACAGCCGCTCGCCAAAGGCATCGCGGCTCTCCTTGCGCCGCGAGTGAACGCGAATTTCATCAAAATCAAACAGCTTGTCCATCAACCGCACATTCCAGTAGGCGGTTCCGCGCGCGCCGATATGGCCAAGGATTTTGGAATTTTTGCGTGCCAGATGCTTGGCGCCAAGCGCGGTGATGGCGCCGGTGCGCATGTCGGTGATGGCGGAGGCATCGATGATTGCTGTCGGCACACCCTTATGGCGATCAAAGAGCATCAGCATTGCCAGCTCTGATGGCAGGTTGTGGAGGTAGTTGTCGTAAAAATCCGAAACGACCTTGACGCCAGCCGCATTGACCTCGCCGCCGAGCGAACCACGCAGCACGTTGAAATGGCCGCGCGCCACGCCGGGCTCCAGATGCATGCGGGGTTCTATCACCGCCTCGCCCTTGCCTTGCACACGAAGCTGGCCCTCGATTGCCGTCAGAACATCGTCATCCGTCATGCCCAGTGCCTCGACATCGAAGCGGTTGAAATAGGTGATGTAGAGCGGTGGCATCGCTTTGTATTCGTCCATAACTCAACCTTTCAGGCTTCACATAAGTGGCAGGCGTCTGAGCATGCCGGGGCGGTCGGGATCGTGGAATTTGTCAAAAGCACCATTTTCAACAAAATGCCGGTGGCAATAGGCGAGTTTGTCGGGTGCCAACGTCACACCGAGGCCTGGTCCGTGCGGCACCTCGACACAATTATGGTGCGGCGTGAAGGGTCCTTCGTTGATGACGTCGACGGGCTGCTGGCGAAACAGGGACTGGCTTGGCTCGCGGATATGAGGGGTCGCCGCTGCCAGATGCATATAGGCGGCACTGGCGATTCCTGAATCGCCTGAATAAAACCAGAAATCGACACCCATTGCTTCGCAAGCAGCGATAAAGCGCTGCGTGCGACCTATGCCGCCATGAACGCAGATGTCGGTACACATGACATCAGGCACGCCAAGCGCGACCGCACGGCGCAGATCAGGCGTATGCACTGAAAAGGGGATGGAGCAGTGACGACGCAATGCCGCCATCTCCTCAAAACTGCCAACCGGATCCTCCCAGCAGCGGATATCAAGCGGCGCAATCGCGCTGGCGATCCGCCGCGCCTCGGTCAGGGAATAGGCCTTGTTGGAATCAATCCTGAGTAACGCCTCGGGCCCCAGCGCCTGGCGCAGCGCTTCAAGCAGCCGGATCGACACAGCCGGAGGGCTGTCCGAGAATTTGCCCTCGAACATCGTCGTGCCGTGCTCCGCCTTCAGTCGCAGGCAGTAATCGACAACCGCCTCGATGGTGCGCTCGCCACCGGCGGTCTCGCCCTGCTCGCGGAATGAAAAGTAATCCGTGAACGGAATGGCCGTGCGATGCGCGCCGCCAAGCAATTTGTACACAGGTTGTCCCCAGGCTTTCCCACGGATATCCCATAGCGCGATGTCGATCGACGCAAATGCCCGCACCAGCCCGAAATCGACGTCGGTTCCAAGCCCGCGCCAGCCCGGCACGCAGACTTCCTCCGCGCCCTGACCATCGAAAGGGTCGCGGCCGATGAGGCGCGGCGCTAACGAGGTTTCGATGAGGTGGGCCGCAGCAGGCGAGGGGGCCTCGCCCAGCCCGATCAGTCCGTCGCTGGTTTCAACCTCGACGATGGTCTTGGAAAAACCGGCAAGCGAGCCGTACGACCACAGATACGGCGCTTCGAGCGGCAGATTGACCGGCGTTGCGCGGATGCCGGTGATCCTCATGCCGTCCCCGCGAGCGGGAAATGACAGCGCACCTGCCGACCTTCGCCAGCAGGGCGCAATTGCGGTACGTTCGTTCGGCAGCGCTCCTGCACATGAGCGCAACGCGTATGGAAGCGACAGCCCGATGGCGGATTGACGACGGAAGGTATCTCGCCTTTCAGCACGATGCGCGCCCGGCGCCGGCCCGGATCAAGCGAGGGATTGGTTGACAGAAGCGCTGCTGTGTAAGGATGGGCCGGCGCCTTAAAAAGCTGCGGCGTCGGCGCTTCCTCGATGATCTGGCCCAGATACATCACCGCCGTTCGCTCGGTAATGCGCCTGACGACCGACAGATTATGGCTGACGATAAGAAACGTCAGGGAAAACTCGCTGCGCAGCTCCTGCAGCAGATTGAGGAGATCACCCTGAACCGAAACGTCGAGACCAGCCGTTGGCTCGTCAGCGATGATGACCTCGGGGCGCAGCACGAGTGCCCGGGCAATCGCCACGCGCCGCGCCTGTCCGCCGGAAATCTGGTGCGGGTATTTGCTGCCGATATCAGCCGGCAGGCCAAGGCGGCGGAATAATTCGCTGATACGTACGCGTCCCTCGGCGACCGGTTCGCCATGGATGCGCAGCGGCTCTTCAACCAGCGCGCTGACCGAGAGGCGGGGGCTGAGCGAGGCGACAGCGTCCTGGAGCAGCATCTGGATGCGGCGGCGAAATGCCAGATCCCCACGCCCGATTATTTCGGCAAGAGGCACGCCGTCGATCGCCACAGTGCCGCAGGTCGGTTCGACGAGATTGGTCAGCACGCGGCAGCAGGTGGTCTTGCCAGAGCCCGATTCACCCACAAGGCCAACGACCGAACCTCTTGCGATCTCCAGCGTCACGTCGTCCAACGCCCGCACGCCACCTTCGTAGACAACACTGATACCTGTCATGGCGATGAGCGGTTGCTTGGTCATGGCAGTATCTCATGGGCGCGAATGCAGGCTGCGCGGCGCACCTCGCCGATCGCCTGCAACGGCGGCTCGTTGCTCACACACCCGGCGATCACATGGCCACAACGCGGCGCGAAAACACATTGGCCGCCCTCATTGACCGGATCAGGCACATCGCCTCTGATCGACAGCAGCTTGCCGTCGCCATCCGGATCGATTTCGCAGGCCAGCAGCGCCTTCGTGTAGGGATGACGCGGATCGGCGACCACATCCGCCACCGGGCCGGTTTCAACCACGGTGCCGCCATACATGACGCACAGATCATCGCACAACTCGGCGACCAGGCCGAGATGATGCGAAATAAACACAATCGAGCCGGAAAAGCGCTGTCTCAGCTCATCGAAAAGTTGCACGATTTGCGCTTCAATCGTGGCATCAAGTGCCGTCGTTGGCTCGTCGGCAAGCAGAAGGTCAGGCTCCACCAGCAGCGCCATGGCAATCATCACCCTTTGGCGCATGCCTCCTGACAATTGATGCGGATAGGCGCCAAGCCTGAGCCTGGCATCAGGTACGCCAACCGTCGTCAGCATGGCTTCCGCCGTCGCCAGCGCCAGTTCGCGGTCAATCCCGGAATCGCGGCGGCGCAGCACGTCGATGAGGTGCGTGCCGATGGTAAAGAGCGGATTGAGTGCCGTCATCGGGTCCTGGAAGATCATGGCGATCCGCCGGCCGCGATAGGCATTCATGGCGTCAGCATCAAGCGTCATGAGGTCGACGCCGTCGAAGATCAGGCGCCCCTCGACCCGCGTGACGTTAGAGGGCAACAGCCGCAGCAGACACGAGGCGAGTGTTGACTTGCCCGACCCCGATTCGCCCACAACTCCAAGGATGCGTCCGCGCGCAATATCGAGGCTGACATGGTGCAGCAGATGCGCCGTCCCGCGCTCGGTCGCCGCATCAACCGACAGATTTTCAATCTGCATCAGCGGCGACAGGGTCATCTCAATGCGCCCGTGCCAGCCGGGGATCAACCGCATCGCGCAACGCTTCGCCAAAAAGCGTGAAGCCGAGTGTCGCGACGCCAAGAGCGACGCTGGCCACCGTCACCGGAACGGCGCTCTGGGAGAGAAATTGGTAGCCGTCCTGGATGAGCGTGCCCCAGCTTGCCAGTGGTGGCCTGACGCCGAGGCCAAGGAACGACAACCCTGCCTCGATCGTGATCACCAGCGGAATATCCATCGACGCCAGCACCACCAATGGCCCGGCGATATTTGGCAGCAGATGGACGAAGATGATCCGCATCGTCGATGCCCCCAGCAGTCGCTCCGCTTCGAGAAAGGGCGCATTCTTCAATGTCAGCACCTGCGCGCGCGCCACGCGTCCGAAATGCGGCAGCAGAGTGATGCCCACAACAACAATGACCAGGCTGGTCGATGCGCCGAACACGCCAACGATAGCGAGTGCCAGGACGAGGCTGGGAAAGGATGAGATGACGTCGAACAAGACCAGAATGGGGCGCTCGGCCCGTGTCGACAGGAAGGCAGCGACGATACCCAGGATCGTACCGCTTGTGAGCGCGAAGAGGATGGCGCAGAGCGCAACCGTCATCGCCACGGTCGAGCCATGAACGAGGCGCGAGAACATGTCGCGGCCCAGATGATCGGTGCCCATGATGTGCTCAAGCGTCGGCGCCGCAAAGCGATGCAGGACGTCGATGCGATCAGGGTCGTGCGTGGCAATGAGCGGCGCAAAAACCGCGCTGCACAGCACGGTCAGCACGATTATCAATCCAAGCCCGCCACCGAAACTGCGGGCAACCTGCGTGAGGATCTTCCACGTTGCGCGCAACACGATCATTTGGGCATGCCTTCACGCTCGGCGCGGCGGCGAATGCGCGGGTCGATTGCCGAATAAGACAGATCGACAAGCAGGTTGGTGACCACAAACAGCAGCACCACCACAAGCACCGAGCCTTGCAGCACGGGATAGTTGCGCGCTGCGATCGCATCATAGACGAGGCGTCCGAGGCCCGGCCGTGAGAAGACGATCTCGACCAGAACCGCCCCGCCAAGAAGGCGCCCGATGCCCAGTCCGAGAATGGCGATGATCGGAATGCAGGCGTTCTTCAACGCGTATTTGTAGACGATAAGACGCTCCGGCAGGCCATAGGCGCGCATGGTGCGGATATGGTTTTCTCCGAGAATTTCCAGCATGGATGACCGCACAAGGCGGGCGATGAAACCGATCCAGCCGATAGCCAGCGCAATGGTCGGCAGGATCATGCGCTTTGCCTCATCGGCAAACGAACCCGTGCCGCTGGTGCCCAGCACCGGCAGCCAGTCCAGCCAGATGGCGAAAACCAGCAGGAGAAAAATCGCCACCACAAACGAAGGAATGGCGATTAACGTGACCGAGAGGATCGCCAGCACATGATCAAAAAAACTGCCGCGATGCGTGGCAGCAAAACATCCCAGCGGCACGCCGAACAGCACGGCAAGAAAAATTGCCATAAACGTCAGTATGATGGTTGAAGGCAGCACCGCACCCACCATACCGGTCACATAACGACCCGACAAAACGTCCTGACCGAGGTTGCCGGTAAGCACATTGGAGAAAAAGCGCCACAGGCGGATGTGGAGGGGTTGGTCGAGCCCCATTTCCCTGATGAAATGGGCAGCAAGTTCAGGGGTCGCCTGGGGTCCGAGCAGCGTCACTGCCGGATCGCCGGGCACGAGCGCTGACAGCGTGAACAACAACAGCATCGCACCAAACACGATGATGATGGACGTCACGAGACGGCTCGCCAGATAGCGCGCCGTCTCTGCTGTGATACCCATGCCCAATGCCGCGCTTGGATCGAGGATCAGGCGCTGCCGGCGGCGAAATTGGCGTATTGCCAATCAAGCCAGCCCGGTATGGAAGCGGGCTTGAGCCACGAGCGATGCGCCACCAGCGCCGCGTTATTCGTGAGCCAGACGAAGGCAGCGGATTTGTCCATTTCCTTCTGTGCGGCAATGATGAGCGCGGCTCGCTTGACCGGGTCGAGCTCGCCGGCAGCCTCATTGACCAGCATGTCGAAAGTGGGATTGGCAAAACGCTGCCAGTTCCAGTTGCCGATCTGGCTGGTGACAAACCACTGCGTCAGGAAGTTTGGATCAAGCTTGCCGTTGAAGACTGTCATATACATTTCGATGTCCTTGCCGGCATCACCTTTTCCAGCCGTCCAGAACGTTCCACCATCACGCGCATCAACCTCGACCGTGATGCCGATCTCCTGCAGCAGGGCGCGGGCGACGAGCGCCATGTTCTGGAAGGCCGGCTGGTTGAGAACCAGCAGCTTCAGCTTGATATTGCTCTGCCCGCTCTCCTTCAGAAGCTTGCGCGCTTCCTCGACATTGCGCTTGTAGAGCGGCGCGTCCTTCCAGTTGCCGAGAATGGGGGCTGGAATGAGCGCGTTGAGCCGCGGCACGACGCCATTATAGCCGGCAAGCAGCATCTGATCGACATCAAGGCCGAGGCGGATAGCCTGGCGCACGCGCAGATCGGCGAGCGGCCCCTTTTCGACGTTGAGCCCCAACCAGATATATTGGAGGCCGGGCTGCGGCGAGATCGTCACGCCAGCCGCTCCCTTGAGGGCCTCGGCGGTCGGTGGTGGTACGACCGCAAAATCAAGCTCGCCGGAACGCAGCGCCAGTTCGGTCGCCTTGTTGTCGGGTATGAAGCGCACGGCGATCTCGTCAAATGCCGGTTTCGGCCCCTTATAGGTGGGGCTTGCCTTCAGCACGGCGCCGCGCTGGCGCTCGAGACTGGCAAGGACGAAGGGGCCGGACCCAACCGGCTTGGCTGAGAATTCGCCGCCCCGCGCCTCGACCGCCTTCTTCGACACGATCGCACCTGATATATCACCGATCGCAATCTGGAACAGCGCGGCATTCGGCTTCGACAGAACGATGCGGCCCGTATACTGGCCGGTAACCTCAACCCGCTCCAGATTGGTCCAGTCGCCCCGGTAGGTGGATGGCTTGGCGCCTTCCTTGGCGATGCCGATCCGTTCAAACGAAAATTTGACGTCCTCCGCACTCATTTCGCCAAAGCCATCGGTGAACATCTGGCCCGGCTTCAGCTTGAAATCGACCATGGTCGGCGACGTCTGCTTGATCTCCTCGGCTGCATCATTGTCCAGCTCTGCACTATTGGGCTTGTTGCGCACGAGATTCTGGAACACGACGCGGCAGATATTGCCATCATGCGGACCCTTGCGCTCGATCGGGTCGATCACCTCGGGATCGCGTTCGACGCGCACAGCGATATTGCGGCGCGGCGCATCCTGGGCAAGCCCGCGCTCGGGGGCGGATGCCAGCCCGGCAAGGCCGAAGGCGGCCGTTCCGGCGAGAATATCACGGCGATTGATCTTCAAGCTCATGTCAGGGCTCCTTTGTGATTCAGAAGTGAGAATTGCTGCTGTCGAACAATAAATTCAGATCAGGCTTGGCAGTAATCGAAACGCAAATACCGTTTAACCGCAAGGCATTTTATAGGCCGGACGGTCGCGAAATCGCTCCTGCCGGGCGCGTCTTATTAGGTCAGCCCTCCCTGCGCCATGATGATGGCGCGCAAGCGCGCCAACAGCACCGGATCGGAAAGGCATTTCACCACGACCTCAACGTCAGCCCCTGGCGGGCGATCTGCCTGAAGTGGCGGGACGACATGACGGATCGCCTGATGGAGGCAGGACGTGGCAGCCCCCAGCCTGGGCGGGGCGCGCAGGTCGACAGCCTGTGCCGCTGCCAGCGCTTCGATGGCGCTCAGATAGCAGAAGCGCGCTAATTGTCGCTGCAATTTGACAATCGCCTGCATCGCGTAAGAGGCGACATCTTCCACCGTATCAGAGACCGGCAAGGCATCGAGGCTGACCGGCATGGCGCAGGAGCGGATATCGCAATAAAGCGCGCTCGTCGTTTTTTGCAGCGACACATAGCCCGCCGACCCTCCTCCAACCGGCGAGAGATATTGTGGCAGGCCGGAGAACGAAGCGGTCATCAGCTTGCTCAGGCGAAAGGCGCTGAGGGAAGCAAAATGGGTCAAGGAGATCGCCAGCGTGTCGAAGGCAAGCGACAGCGCGGGCGTATGAAAATTAGGGCTCGACAGGATGTCATGATCGTTAATAAAAATCATTGGCGTCACGGTAACGCCATTGATCTCGATCTCGCTCTCGCGGCGCGCTGTGGCCAGCGCGACAAGCGTCGCACCCAGCGTCGGCGCCAGCAGGCGAAACGACAACGCATCTTGCACATAACGCGCGCTACCCGGTTCATGGATGCTGCTGCCGGCAAGCGCACGCCGCATCATCGCCGCAGCTTCCTCCTGCCCGCCGGCCGGGCGCGCCGCATGAAGGCGGGGATCAAGAATGGCCGGATTGGCTGCATACCCTTCATAGGACAGGGCCGCGACAGCGGTTGCAGCCAGAAGGGCATCTTCCAACGCGCAGACCGCATAAGCGGCCAGCGTCGCGCTTGCCGCCGCATGGTTGATGAGGCCTATACCGTCCTTTTCGCGTAATCTGGCCGGTTGCAGGCCGGCAGCTGCGAGCGCCGCGCCGCCTGTCATGCGCTCGCCGTCAAACCAGGCTTCGCCATGACCGATGACGACTGCCGCCAGATGGGCGAGCACGCCGATATCGCTGGCGCCGATGGACCCAAGCGAGGGAATAACCGGCGTCACCCCGCGATTGAACAGCTCCACCAGCAGCTGGATGGTATCGAGAGATACCCCGGTCGCCCCGCTCGACAATTCAATCAATCGGCACAGGAGAATTGCGCGGCAGATCACCGGGTCGAGCGCTGGTCCGACACCGATCATGCGGCCGAAAATGATCTGCGTCTGGAAGTCCTCGATGTCGCCCGCTGGAATACGGTGGCGCAGATTGCCGCCCAACCCTGTGTTGACCCCATAGATCGGCTCGCTGCCGGCTGCCATCTGCTCGATGATCGCGCGCCCGGCGCTGATGCGCGCGCGGCTTCCCGCAGAGAGCGCCAGCTGATTGCCGTTTTGCGCAACCGATAGAATGTCGCGACAGGAAAACTGCCGATCACCAAGCGCTATGATCACGCCGAGAGTTCCTGTTTGCGTTTCGTGACATAGGCGTCGAGTTCTTCGCGCACCGCCTGATCAAGCGGTGGCGGCTGGTACGCGTCACGCACTTTCTTCCATATCTCGCTGGCGCGCTGGGTCGCGTCCTTGCTGCCGGCTTCCTGCCAGTTCTCGTAATTCGACCAGTCGGACAGAAGGGGGCGATAGAAGGCGTTTTCAAAGCGCGCCAGAGTATGGGCTGTGCCGAAGAAATGGCCACCAACCGGCACTTCGCGAATGGCATCAAGCGCCAGTTCATCATCATCGAACGCCAGCGGTTTGAGAATCTCTGCCCAGCCACGCAGCAATTCGGCATCGACGATGATTTTTTCGTAGGAAGCCGACAGCCCGCCTTCGAGCCAGCCTGCCGCATGGTTGATAAGATGGGAATGGCTCATGATCGACGCCCATAGCGAGAAGGCGGTTTCGTAGGTTGCCTGTGCGTCAACTGTTGGCGAAGCGTTGACCGCGCTGGAGCGCACTGGAATTTTGAGCCGGCGGCCGATCTGCGCGATCGCCAAAACTGCACGCACATATTCCGGCGTGCCGAAGGCGGGTGAGCCCGTCTTCATGTCGACATTTGATGTAAAGCCGCCGAGGATCACTGGTACGCCTTTGCGTAGCATCTGGCACAGAACCAGGATGCATACCGATTCCGCCGTGTGCTGGACCAATGCTCCCGCCAGAGTGACCGGCGCCATCGCTCCCATCAATGTGAAGGGCGTGATGCACACTGCCTGCCCATGTTCGGCAAGCGTCATGATGTTGTCGAGGATTTCCTCATCCACCCGTCGTGGCGAGTTGACATTCGTCACCGTCATGAGGCTCGGGCGCCGCGCCAGCTCATCTACGCTGATGCCGTGTTCGATGGCAGCCATGGCGATGGCGTCAGTTGCCTGCGGCAGGCCAACGCCGCGCGCCGCCCAGACGATGTCGGACAATTCGATATGCGAGCGATACATGTCGAGATGGCGCACCGGCACCGGCACATCGACTGGTTCCACCACGACACCGCCCTGCCAGTGCAGGATCCCCAGCGCGTGGGTGATTTTCAGAATGTTGTTGAAGTCGTCAAGCGATCCGTAACGCCTCCCGCCCTGTGTATCGGTGATATGCGGGGAACCATTCACCGGGCCGAAATTGACGATATTGCCACCGACATGCAGATGTCGATCGGGATTGCGCGAATGCAAAACGAATGTCTCGGGCGCATGTGCCAGATAGGCCTCGCAGATATCGCGCCCGAGGCGCACCATCTGCGTGTCGTCATCGACCATGGCGCCACACCGCCGATAGATGTCGCGTGCCCGCTGACTGCGGATTTCAAGACCGCATTCCTCGAGGATCGTGTAGGCGCCGGAGAGAATGCGTTCGAGCTGCTCTGCGCTTAGAATTTCAACCGGGCTCCACGGGTTGGCAAGCCGTGGAAGCGGAGGAAAGCTGAGGGCAGGGGCCCGTGACAAGCGCTGGCGCTCGCGCCGCCGTCCGGGAGTTGGCTCACTCATATGCTTTAATCCTCAATTCGGTCGATCCTCAATGCTCATCGACGTACCCCAAGCCCTGATTAGGGTCAGGACCCGTTAATTTGGGCGAAACGGTGGGAGGGACATGGCGCGAGGTTGAGGAGCAAGCCTGCAGGAAGTCGTCTGACTTTCAAAGGCTTGCGACATAAAGATCGCGTCATTTCACCCTATCCGAAGGACAAGGCACGAATGGCAAACTGGTTCGTCGTAGCCCTCAACCATACCAAAGGGTATGCTTTTCGGGCTTCTCCTGCCATTTTATCCATTCGTGCCATGCCGTTTTGCCTAAATTAATGGGTCCTGACCCTAATGCGCGCGACGATGATGACGCCCACGCGGCGCGATATGGTCACTGGGCGGCGATACCAACGCACCCAGTTGCGCCACGATATCGGCCTGTGTCGGCCGCACGCCGGCTTGGTGATGGTCAATAGCCCGGCGGATGGCGGCAAGATGGGCGGGCGTTGTGCCGCAGCAGCCGCCAATGATCATCGCGCCGGCATCGAGCGCCAGATGCGCATAGGCCGCCATCGTCTCGGGGGTTCCTGAATAATGCGTATGGTCTCCATGAACGGTCGGAATTCCGGCATTGGCCTTGGCGATGATCGGCAGTCCGGCAGACGACACGCTGAGGCCCAGGATCGACAGGACAAGATCAGCCGCGCCGACACCGCAATTCGATCCGACCGCCAGTGGTGGTTGCGGCAGTCCGGCTGCAAACACAGCCAGCGCGTCCGGCTTGATGCCCATCATCGTCCGCCCCGCCGTGTCAAAGCTGGCGGTGAGTGTGCAGGCGAGCCCGACCCTAGCCGCTGCCGTCACCGCCGCCCGCATTTCCTCGAGCGCCGACATCGTTTCGATCCAGGCGACATCAGCGCCGCCATCGCGCAAGCCTTCCATCTGCTGGATAAAGACATCGCACGCATCGTTCTCTGTGAGCGGGCCAAGTGGCGCCAGCAGATCGCCGGTTGGTCCCACTGATCCAGCGACGATCACCGGCCGGCCGGCTTTGTCCGCCACTTCCCTTGCAATCTCGGCGGCGCGCCTGTTAAGCGCATAGGTCTGTGCCTGCATGTCATGCAGCATCAGACGACGCGCATTGGCGCCGAAACTGTTGGTGAGGATGATGTCCGCGCCAGCATCGACAAAGGAGCGGTGCAGTGTCTGGATGCGATCAGGATGAAGATTGATCCACGTCTCCGGAGCTTCGCCTGACATCAAACCCATCTCAAAAAGGTTTGTGCCCGTGGCGCCATCAGCCAGCAAGACCCCGCGCCTGGCAAGCAGATCGCTGAAGCTGTTCATGGCCCCACCTCTCGCGATCGATTGCCGGTTTTCCCGCCGCGTACCCCACGCTTTGTCATCTCTTCCATGCGCGCCGGTAGCTGCACCATGAGTGCTCCGCGTTCGGCCGGCGACAAAGTAAGCCAATTGGCAATTTCATCGCTGCTGCGTCCGCAGCCGATGCACAGGCCCGTGAGGCTGTCCAGTACGCACAAATTCTGGCAGGGCGTTTCAATGGCCATCACTGCTCCACAGCCTCATGATCGCAGCCTTGATCCTTGCGGATCATGAAGCGGCTTGGCGGTCACCACGGCCTTGCACGGCTCGCCGAGGATATCGATGAAAAATTCCTCGCCATCGCGCGCCAGCGCAACCTCAACATAACCAACCGCCAGACTCTTGCCGACAAAATGCGCGTAGGCACCGGAGGTCACATTGCCGACCACCATGCCATCCTTGGTGATCGCCTCATAGCCGACCACGTCGGCGTGCGGGGCATCGACAACCATGGTAACAAAGCGCCGCTTTGGCCCTTTCTCACGTTCGCGATGCGCTGCCTCATAACCGACAAAGCCGGTTTTGTTCCAGTCGATAAAGAGGTCAAGCCCGGTTTCGCCCGCCGTGTAATCGGGCCGGAAATCCTTGTTGAAGGAACCATAATTCTTTTCAAGGCGCAGCGAGGTGATCGCCCGCCCTCCATAATGCACCAGATCAAGCCCCTCGCTCGCGGCCAGAATATCCTCGTAAAGCTGCAATTGATAATCCGGCGTCACCCACAACTCGTAGCCAAGTTCACCCGTGAAGCCGCAGCGCTGGACAATCGTCGGCGACATGCCAATCGCCATCTCGCGTACGGCAAAGAACTTGAAGGCCGGCGAGGAAACATCCTCTGACGTCAGTCGTGACAGCACATCGCGCGCTTGCGGGCCTGAAAGCGCGAACCCTGTCAGCATCGAGCAGAGCGAGCGGACCTGCACATTGTCGGGAATGCCCGATGAGGCAAACCAGCGCATATGGAAGGTTTCAGCAAAACCTGACCCGACGATGAGGTAGCGATCCTCGGCAAGGCAGGCAATCGACAGATCGCCGATGATGCGCCCGTTGACGTTGAGCATCGGTGCGATGCCCATACGGCCGGGCTTCGGAATCCTGCAGGCAAAAACCCGATCAAGCCAGGCGCGCGCACCAGCACCGGCGACCTCGTATTTCGCGTAATTCGAGCTTTCGTAGATGCCAACACCCTTGCGCACGCCCATGCACTCATGACGCACATGCGGGAAGGCGTTTGAGCGGCGGTAGGTGGGCTCCTCGACACGTTCGACGCCTTGTGGCGCGAACCACAAGGCTTGTTCCATGCCGAAATTGGCCCCGAACACCGCGCCTCGCGCCTTGAAACGCTCATAGACAGGCGTGCGCCGGAAAGGCCTTGCAGCCGGCATTTCCTCATTGGGGTAGGCAAGGCGAAAGCGCCGACGGTAATTTTCCTCGACCTTCACGCGCGTATAGGCAGGCGTTGCAAAGAGACCGTAGCGCGCCGCATCCATCGCCAGCACGTCTTGCCCCGGATCATTCTCGCTCATCCATCGCGACAGCACGAGACCGATACCACCGCCCTGGCTGAAACCGGCCATGACAGCGCAGGCGAGCCAGAAATTACGTTTTCCCTGCACCGGTCCAACAAGCGGGTTGCCATCAGGCGAGAAGGTGAACGGGCCGTTGATCACCTTCTTGATGCCCACTCTTCCGGCGGCAGGGAAATGCCGGAAACCACGCTCAAGTTCCGGCGTAATGCGCTCCAGATCATCAGGCAGAAGCTGGCTGTGGAAATCATCTGGCGTCATTTCCGGCGCCCAGACGCGCGTGTTCTGCTCATAGGTACCAAGCAGCACACCCTGGCCTTCCTGGCGCAGATAGATTTCTCCGGTAAAGTCGGATGTGTTGATGATTTCACGCTCGAGCCCGGCGAGTTCAGGCACCGGCTCGGTGACAATATAGTGATGCTCCATCGCCAGCACCGGCAGCGACAGGCCGACGAGCTTGCCAACCTCGCGCGCCCACAATCCGCCGGCATTGACGACATGCTCGGCATGGATTGTGCCCTTGTCGGTCACGACCTCCCAGCTGTCGTCGCTGCGCTGGTGCAGCGCAATGACCTTGGTGAATCGGTTGATCTCGGCGCCAAGCGTGCGCGCCGCTGTCGCGTAAGCCTGCGTCACCAGCCACGGATCGACATAGCCACCATCCTCGCGCCAAAGCGCGCCCTTGAAATACTCTTCGGCAATCAGAATGTTGCGTTTTTTGGCCTCAGCCGGCGTAATCAGCTCGGTATCCATCTTGAGATATTTGGCGCGCGAATGGATCAGCTTGAGAAAATCCATCTGCCCATCGCTGGTCGCCAGATAGATGCCGCCATTGTGGTGGATACCGCATGACAGCCCGGTCGTTGCCTCCAGCTCGCGATAAAGATCGAAGGTGTATTTCTGCAGGCGCGAGACATTGGCGTCCGAGTTCAGCGTCGTCACGCCACCTGCCGCATGCCATGTCGAGCCTGAGGTCAGCTCGTTCTTGTCAAGGAGCACCAGGTCCTGCCATCCGGCCTTTGCGAGATGAAAGAGGACGGATACGCCGACAACCCCACCACCGATAATGACCGCCCGCGCCTTGGTCTTCATACGGATCGTCTTCCTCTGGCTGGAGCGCCGTGCGCTTGCTGATGACGCCGGTTCAGTTCCGCGTGAACCCGGCGTCAATGTTTATTATGTCTGATCTTAATCTCGCGCAACCAGCGAAATCTCTGCCTGTTTATTGATCGCTTCTCAGCGGCATGGCGCGTCGGCGCCGCATGGTGCCACGGGATGATTTCGGCGCAAAGTGCACATGTCTGCCCGTCAACGCGTAATCATCATCAGCGTGTGGTATGGCCATCGCGGCCACAAAAGCGCTCTGAAAATCGGGATCAAGCGCAGTTTCGATCTTTTCGATCGACTGAACGATCTTCTGGATGTCGAGCCGCGACCGGGCATTCAAAAGAGCAATGCGCGCGCCATGCCCGGCGGCATTCCCGGCGGCACTGACATGTTCAAGGGCGCAATCGGGAATAAGGCCGAGCGCCAGCGCATGCAGCGGGTCGATATGCGCGCCGAACGCACCGGCAAGGCGAATGCGGTCGATGTGCGTGATTCCCAGACGCGCCATCAGCAGCTTGCAGCCTGCATGCAGTGCTGCTTTGGCAAGCTGGACCGCCCGGATATCGCCTTGCGTCACGGCAATTTCGGGTTCTCCGGCGAAGATGACATATTTGAAGCTTCTCCCGTCCGGAACGAGGCGAGATGAACGCGTCGCCACGTCGCTGTCAAAGACGCCATCAGGCCGTATGACACGGGCGAGCGCCAGTTCGGCGACCACATCGATGATCCCCGACCCGCAGAGACCGGTGATCCTGGTTGATCCACAGGCATCCGCAAACCCCGCCTCATCTGACCATGGTGCGATGCCGATCACCTTGAAACGCGGCTCAAGCGACACCGCATCAATGCAAATTCGCTCAATGGCGCCGGGAGCGGCCCGCTGCCCGCTGGTGAGCTGCGCCCCTTCAAAAGCAGGGCCGGTCGGCGATGAGCAGGCAAGAAGCCGATGGCGGTTTCCCAACACGATCTCGGCATTGGTTCCAACATCCACCAGAAGAGTGATCTCCTCGCGCGCCTGCGGGCTTTCAGCCAGTACCATCGCGCTGGCATCAGCCCCGACATGGCCGGCAATGCAGGGCAGAAGATGGACGTAAGCGCAAGGCGCCACGTTCAAGCCAAGGTTTGCCGCTGACACGTCGAGCGCTTCGTCAATTGCCAGCGCGAAGGGGGCGCTGCCAAGCTCGCGCGGATCAATCCCGAGCAACAGGTGATGCATCACCGGATTGCCCACCATCACCATGTCGACGACATCGCCGCGCGCGAGACCAGCCTCAGCGCATAAATCGCCGATCAGCGCGTCGATCGCGCCGCGCACGCTTGCTGTCATCTCGGCCGCGCCGCCCTCCGTCATCATGGCATACGAGACGCGGCTCATGAGATCTTCGCCAAAACGGATCTGCGGGTTCATGACGCCCGCTGACGCAAGCACCTTCCCATCGCCCAACGCGCACAGATGAGCCGCAAGGGTTGTCGAGCCGATGTCAACCGCAATGCCGGCGATCTGTTCTTTAAGCCCCGCATAAATAGCAACGATCTCGCGGCCGTGGCGCAGTGCCACGGTTACTTTCCAGCCGCCAGCACGCAGCAGCGATGGCAAATGCGCCAGAAGCGGCAGCGGCAGGGTGACATCGCCGATTGCCCATTGCGCGCGCAACGCTGCGCGCAGGCGATCAACATCCGAGCGCGGCATGTCGAGCGATGGCTCTTCGACCTCGATGAAGTGCAGGCGAACGACAGGGTCAACGATGATCGCCTGATCAGAGGTGTCTTTGCGGACGATCTGGCGATGAACCTGGCTGTCCTCGGGAACGACAACGATCAGATCGTCGGTGATTTCGGTTTGGCACCCCAGCCGGCGGGACACTGCCATCCCCCGCGCGCTGCGGTAGCGCGCTTCAACGGCGTTAGGCGCGCTGCAATGATCTGCTTGTGATGAAATGCCAAGCTTGGCGTCGCGACCATGCTGGATTTCAATCTGGCAGCGCCCGCAGATACCCCGCCCGCCACATACGGAATCAAGATCAACCCCGAGTGATCTTGCAGCGTTGAGCACGGTCGTGCCGATGGCCATGCGGCCGCGCTTGCCCGACGGCGCAAAGAACACCAGCGGCTCGGTTGCCGGCGGCGGGTGATCGAGCCCGCCGTTTTGCACGAGGCGCCGCAGACGCGCGGGATCGTAGTCATCCTCGATCTGGCGCAGCGCCACCGCGATCGCTGCTTCAAGATCATCCCCGCAGGGCGATGGCGTCCCGCGTCGCCACGCCGACAGATAGGAATCTGAATCCTTGGCACCACTTCGCATTGCGGCGTGATCGATCGCTTCATGGAAGCGGGCAGCGAGTTCGCGTTTGGCGCTCGCGCGTCCGGCGCGCGCGATCAGCTGGGCTGGAATATCGCGCCAATAGATCACCGTCAGCTCAGCCATGGGGGGACGCAATGCTGGCCGCCTCAAGATGCGAGGAGAGCAACTCAAGCCCGGTGAACATTGTTTTCAGGGGCAGGGCCAGTTTCCGGGCAGCGTCCGCAGCTTTGTCCGAAACTGCCTTATCCGGCGCCTGGACGAGATGGACGACGCGCCTGTAATGCCCGAAATAATCGTCACGCAAGCCGGGATGGCGATCAAGTCCAAGGCCTTGCCACACCAGGCGCTCGAAATGGCGGGCCAGATAGTCGGTGAGGAAAAAGCTTCCGATCTCCTCGCTCATCAAGGCGGAAAACTGCTGATTACCGGCGACAAACTCATAGCAATGCGCGCCGGGCAACCTGTCGATCCCTTCTGCACGTAACAGCTCGTCCAGCGCGCCGCCTGTGCCGCAATCGCCATAGGCACAAAAAATACGGTGATAGCGCCCTCGCACCGCATCGATCCGCGCTTTGACGGCGCTCGCAATGTGCTCCGGCCGATTGTGCAGGATGGCTGGAACATAGGTGACATCAAACACCATTCGGCAATCGGCGCGCCGCAGCATGTTCAGCTCGCGCGCCAGCGCCCCGCAGGCAATGATCAGCAAGCGCGGTCCGGCCTGTTGCAACGACGGATTGTTTGGCCAAACGGACATCAGACCCGGACGCTAATCGCCGGAAAACCGATATGCCAGCGCAAAATTGCATTAAACCGACGCCATGCGACAACTCAGAATGGATCATGCCATGATGGCCGATGCCGGAGCCGAGCATGCAGCCTCCAGCATCGGTCAGTGCGACGGTAATCGAGCGATACCGCCAACGTCACGCACTGCGATACAGCTTCGTCATCGAAAACTCGCGGTGCCCGAGCGCTTCGGCAGCCGTCAGGCGGCCATTGCAGGTGCGGATGATCATGTCGATCAACGCATCACCGGCGGTATCGAGCGTCTGGTCGCGGCGCAGCACGCCCGTCACATCCACATCGATATGCTCTGGCATGGTACGAAGGGTTTTCGGATTACCGGAAATCTTGATCACCGGAACAATCGGATTGCCGATGACATTGCCCTGACCGGTCGGGAAGGTGTGCACCACCCAGCCGCCGGCTGCCATCAGCGTCACGCATTCAGCGGCCGCAGAGGAGGTGTCCATGTAATAGAGCCCCGCGCCCTTGGCGGGAGCCTCGGCTGCGTCGAGCGCATCGATATAGCGGCAGCGCCGGCCGATTTTTTCGAGATTGCCCAGCGCCTTTTCCTCGATGCTCGACAATCCGCCAGCAATATTGCCCTTCGTAGGCTGGCTCTCGGACAGATCGCCATCCTTATGCGCTTCGATGACCTCTTCCTGATAGGCTTTCCACATCTTGTACCATTTGTCGGCGACGCTCTTGTTGATCGCTCGTTCACGGCAGATGTGCTCCGCCCCGGTGATCTCCGAGGTTTCACCGAACACACCGTAAATGCCCTTGGGGATCAGTTTGTCATACATATTGCCAACCGTCGGGCAGGATGAGAGGCCCGTTGTTGTGTCACTCTCACCGCACTTCGTTGATACCCACAAATCGGCGATCCCGCATTCCTCGCGCTTCAGCTCGGATGCCCACTGGACAAATTCCTTCGCCTTATAGGACGCCTTGGCAATGGTAGCGATGTCGCCATGACCTTCGATGCCAAAGCCCACCACCGGTTTGCCGGTCTTGGCGATGCCATCGACGACCCGCTTCGTCCATCCATCCTCGATGCCGACCACGACCACTGCGGCCACATTGGGGTTCGAGCCGGTGCCGATGAGGGTACGAAAATGCAGATCGAGATCCTTGCCGAATTGCAGACGCCCATAGGCATGCGGGATGGCCATCGTGCCCTTGATGTTGTTGGCGACCGCTTCGCACACCGAGTTCGACAGATCGTCAAGCGGCAGGATGATGACATGATTGCGCACCCCCACGCGACCATTCTCGCGGCGCCAGCCGGTGAAATGCAGATTGCTATGCTTTGCTGGTGAACTGCGTTTTTTTAAAGTTTTGGTGGCCATCATATTCGTCCTTGTCGCCTTGAACCGTGATCGTCTTGAATGAGAATTGATAGGCGGCCGGCCTCACCAGCGCTTCGTTCTGTGATTGTGGACGTGGACGTGATCGCCTTTTTTGAAGTCGGCGACAACTTTGCCGATATCCTCGCCATACTTGATGATGGTGTCGCCTTTCTTCATATCCTTCAGCGCCACCTTGTGCCCGACCGGAATGTCATGATTGGCCTTGCCGGTAATCGGCGTGTCGGTCTCGGTGATGATGCCTCTCATCTTCGTTCCGGCAGCCAGCCCCTCGACAACAACAACGCCGACATTGTCCTTGGGACTGTGAACGAGAAAATGCGGAATGGACGGGCTGGGCATAAGCAGGTCTCCTGTCTGAACGGAACGGCAGAATCATTGCGCGTGCTAAATCATCTCATGAAAGAAAGCCATATTGCTAACCGTGACAATAGCTGCGCCGCGTGCAGATCATAACGCTACGACCGGTCGCGCCGGCATTGGCCACATCAAACGCGCCAATTGCGATCAGAGCAAGCGCTCGTCTGGCCGACCGTGCTCCCGATGCCGACAGCGGCGCTGAGAGAACAGCCTCAGGCTCACGCCGCACACGGACTTTGCCTGAAGCCAGACAGAAAAGGGGAGTGGTGAGCCCGGATGGATTCGAACCATCGACCATTCGATTAAAAGTCGAATGCTCTACCACTGAGCTACGGGCCCTGATGAAAGCGCGCGGACCTTATGGATGCTCTTGGCGGGGGTCAAGCACCGGCGACACATAAAGCGCGAATAGATGGAAATGCCTCAGCGCAGTGCCAGCCGCTGCCCATCATAGACAGTTGGCTGGCAATTGACATTTGCTTGGCGCAATTGGGCGCACAGCGTGGCGGCATCAGCGACATCGTTGACCGGGCCGGCAACCAGATAAAGAATCGGCTGCCCATTGATCCCGTCACGGATGGCGACCAGCGGCTCCAGGCGTCCAAGGGTCGCTTTATTGCGTTCGCTCATTCGTTGCCAGCGAAGGCGCAATGCTGACATCGTCGTCTCGCTGCCCAGATCAAGCCCGAACTGGCTACGCGTCGCCAGCGTGATGCCGCCGCTCGCCGATGCCAGATCACTGTCGGCGCTGCCTTGTCCGCTACGCGCGATTAGCGGTTCGCTCGGGCGCCCGCCGTCTCGTGCAACAGGCGGCGAAAGAGAGGTTATTTCCGGCGCTTTCGCGCGCGGCTCGCCTGGAGCGATGCTACCCGTAACATCATTGCTGCGTCTGGTTGACCCTGTCACGTCATCAACATCACGTTCAAGCCTCGCCAGACGCTGTTCAAGTCGCGCCCGCTCGGCGACAAGCCTGCGCGTTTCCTCGCGCACGGTATCGACTTCCTGATTGACGATACTCGCCAGTTGCGAAGGCGAGGGGCCCTGGGCCTGCCCGATCAGTTCGCCAAGCGCGCCTGGCAGCGCGGCGAGACGTTCTCCCCCGCGGTTGGTTGTGCTGGTATAGACCACCAGACCGAGGGCAAAAAACGCCGATGCGGCCCAGACGGCGGGAAAGCGAATGTCTCGCCAGATGTTTTCAGCCCGGCCATAATCACGAATTGACCCCACCCGGTGCTGCGCAGCCCCCAGATCGAGTACATCGTCACTTTGCAAGGTCTGCTTTACCTTCATCGTCTTGCGTGGCATGGCCTCCCCGCGAATCGCGTGCAATGACATATTATCGCGCGGCTCGTTAACGCCGCACGATATAAATTACCAAAATCGGGTTAAATGCTGGACGGAGACAGCGATGGCGTCACGCGAACTAACCACTATCATCCTCGCTGCCGGTGAGGGAACGCGGATGAAATCGGCTCGCGCCAAGGTCCTTCACGAGATCGCGGGTGCGCCGCTGCTTGCCCATGTGATGGAGACTGCAAGCGCTGCCGGCTCGTCAGCCCTCGCCGTCGTCATCGGCCCTGACCGCGACGATGTGGCTGACATGGCCCGACGCTTTGCTGGCAAACTCGACATCAAATTGGATGTTTTCATACAAACCGATCGTCTGGGAACCGCGCATGCGGCCTTGCAGGCGGGCGCGCTCCTGCAAGCTGCCAGCGGCGATGTCATGATTGCCTTTGGTGATACGCCGCTTCTGACGCCGGCGACATTTGAAGCCTTGCGACAATCGCTGCGAGAAGGGGCGGACATCGCTATTGCCGCCTTTACGGCCACTGATCCCTCTGGATATGGCCGTGTCCTGGCCCAGGGCGATCAGGTGATCGCCATCCGCGAGGAAAAGGACGCATCCGCCGAAGAACGCCAGATCACCTTGTGCAACGGTGGATTGATGGCAATTTCAGCCAGGCATGCTCTGCGCTTGCTGAAACAGGTCGGCAATGCAAATGCCAAGGGCGAATATTATCTGACCGATATCGTTGAAGCGGCGCGCACCGAAGGCGTGATCGCCCGCGCCGTGGTGGTTGATGAAGATGAATTGCGCGGCGTCAATACCCGCGCCCAGCTCGCTGATGCCGAAGCCTTGATGCAGCAGCGTCTGCGTCGGGAAGCAATGGAGGCAGGTGTCACTCTGGTTGCACCCGACACGGTTTTTTTCTCGCACGATACCGTGCTCGGCAATGATGTGTGGATAGGGCCGCACGTGGTGTTCGGGCCAGGTGTGTCGATGGCAGGACCGGGGGAAATTCTCGGCTTCAGCCATCTCGCCGGCTGCCGCATTGCTGCGGGCGCCCGCATCGGACCGTTCGCCCGCATCCGCCCGCAAACGGTACTCGGGGAGAACAGTCACATCGGCAATTTCGTCGAAATCAATCGCTCAACACTCGGCGCCGATGTGCAGGCCAATCATCTGGCTTATGTCGGCGATGCCGAGGTCGGACGCGGCAGCAATATCGGCGCTGGAACCATCACCTGCAATTTCGATGGCGCCGACAAGCACCATACGAGGATCGGGCGCGATGTGTTTGTAGGCTCTAACTCAACGCTGGTGGCACCGATTACCATCGGCGATGAAGTCTTGATCGCCGCCGGTTCGACCCTGACAAAAAACGTGCCCGATGGAGCGCTGGCTTTCGGACGCGCGCGGCAAAGCGAACTCGATGGCAAGGGGCGCGATAGGGTCATTGCCAATCAAGCCAAACGCGCCGCGCGCAAGGCACGCGGCGCTTGAAGCTGTTAGGAATTGCAACAGACAGTCATTTGGCGTTCCCGAGCGCCTGCGGCTATGTGACGGTCAAACAAAGCGTCCGGATGCGGACAACGCTGATCATAAGGCTAGGTTGAATGTGCGGAATCGTTGGCATTATTGGCAAAACTGCCGTTTCCCGGCAGATCGTTGAATCACTGCGCCGCCTTGAATATCGCGGCTATGATTCCGCCGGGATCGCCACGCTTGAAGGGGGCGTCATTCTGCGCCGCAGGGCGCCCGGCAAGTTGAACAATCTGGACGCCGTTCTGTCAGAAAGACCGCTTTCCGGCCATGTCGGCATCGGCCATACGCGATGGGCCACCCATGGTCGCCCCAACGAGGTCAACGCCCACCCGCACGCCACCACGCGTGTTGCCGTTGTTCATAATGGCATTATCGAGAATTTCCGTGAATTGCGCGAGGAAGCTGCCGCCAAGGGTGCTCGTATGGAAAGCGAGACCGATACGGAAGTTGTCGCTCACCTTGTTACGCAGGCGCTTGAGGAGGGAAAATCGCCAAAGGAGGCGGTGGCAGCGACGTTGAAGCGGCTGCGCGGCGCCTTTGCCCTGGCGTTCCTGTTTTCAGGAGAAAACGATCTGCTGATCGGCGCCCGTCGTGGCCCGCCGCTCGCGGTCGGCTACGGCGAGGGTGAGATGTTCCTGGGCTCCGACGCGATCGCGCTCGCGCCGCTGA
Organism: Raskinella chloraquaticus (SeqCode); assembly: GCF_021731865.1. Lineage (NCBI taxonomy): Bacteria > Pseudomonadati > Pseudomonadota > Alphaproteobacteria > Hyphomicrobiales > Phreatobacteraceae > Raskinella (SeqCode) > Raskinella chloraquaticus (SeqCode). Next base: position 130,006 of record NZ_JAKFWN010000024.1, read on the forward strand.
CCAACCGCATCTCCTATCTCGAAGAAGGAGACTGGGTCATCCTCACGCACGCCGGCGCGGTCTTTTTCGACGAAAATGATCAGCCCGTGCAGCGCGCCATCACCCTGTCCCAGATCAGCGGCAACCTGATCGACAAGGGCAATTACCGGCATTTCATGGCCAAGGAAATTCATGAGCAGCCGGAAGTGGTGTCGCATACGCTGAGCCATTATCTCGATTTGACGACCGGTACTATTGCGCCAGCCAGCCTCGAGGCGGTTGACTTCAAGAAATTGTCGCGGCTTGCCATTTCCGCCTGCGGCACGGCTTTTTACGCCGGGCTCGTTGGCCGCTACTGGTTTGAGCGTTATGCCCGCCTGCCTGTCGACATCGATATTGCCTCCGAATTTCGTTATCGCGAGGCGCCCTTGGATCCAGGTGGCCTGGCGCTCATGATTTCGCAATCGGGAGAAACCGCCGACACGCTCGCGACCCTGCGCTACTGCCGCAGCGCCGGGCTCAAGATCGGTGCGATCGTCAACGTCCCAAGCTCAACCATGGCGCGCGAGAGTGACGTTATCTTCAAGACGCATGCCGGCACAGAGATTGGCGTTGCCTCCACCAAGGCGTTCACCTGCCAGCTTGCCGCACTTGCGGCCTTATCGCTCGCCGCCGGCAAGGCGCGCGGCGTCATTGATCCGGCCGAAGAGCACGATCTCGTCAAGGCGCTCATGGAAGTGCCGCGTCTGATGGCTGAAACGCTCAAAATCGAACCGCAGATCGAGCGTCTGGCCAAGAGTTTGGCCAAAGCCAGTGATGTGCTCTATCTGGGGCGCGGAACGAGCTTCCCGATTGCGCTTGAAGGTGCATTAAAATTAAAAGAAATCAGTTATATACACGCTGAAGGTTATGCAGCAGGTGAACTGAAGCACGGACCCATCGCACTCATTGACGAGACGATGCCCGTGGTGGTGGTCGCCCCTTACGACCATCTGTTTGAAAAGACCGTGTCAAACATGCAGGAGGTCGCGGCAAGGGGCGGACGGGTGATCCTGATCACCGACGCGCAAGGAGCCAAAGAGGCCGGCGATGTCTATGCCAGCATCATCGTGCCGACCGCGCATTCCTTCATCAGCCCCCTGATTTATGCCATTCCTATCCAGCTCATGGCCTATCATACGGCGGTCGTCATGGGCACCGATGTCGACCAGCCGCGAAGTCTCGCCAAGAGCGTCACTGTCGAATAATAGAGCGTGACCGTCGAATAGCGCTCATCCGGCCAACAGGTAACGCAGCGCGCGCTGCTGGCCAAACAGATGCAATGCCAGTCGCGCGGCCTGTCCGCGCGGGCTGGTGAGAAGCGGGTCGGCGGCAATGAGCGCGCGCGCTTCGCTTCTGGCCGTTGGCAATAGATCGACATGCGCCTCCCATGTCGCCAGCGGCAGGGATGGCAGGCCGGATTGTCTCGCTCCCAGTACTTCGCCGGGCCCACGCAGGCGCAGATCGGCTTCGGCGATATAAAACCCGTCCTCGCTGTCGCGAATGACCTGAAGGCGCTCCTTTGCCGTTTCGCTGAGATCGGGATCGTAGAGCAGCACGCATGAGGAAGCCTGCGTGCCGCGTCCAACCCTTCCGCGCAATTGGTGGAGCTGCGACAGGCCGAATTTGTCTGCCTGCTCGATGATCATGATGGTCGCATCCGGCACATCGACGCCAACCTCGATGACGGTCGTCGCTACCAGAACGCGGCTGGCGCCTGTTGAAAAGTCAGACAGGGCCTTTTCCCGCCGCGCCTGAGGCAGTCGAGAGTGGAGGAGAGAGACGAGGCCGGGAAAATGCGCTTCAAGAGAAGCTGCGCGCTGCTCGACGCCGCTTTCCTCCTCGCCCTCATCGGCAATTGTCGGGCACACCCAATAGGCACGTGCACCCTTGTCCAGCGCGCGGCGAAGCCCGTCGATCACCTCATCGAGGCGGGTGAGCGGCATTGCGCGCGTCGCGATTTTCTGTCGACCGGGAGGCTTTTCATCAAGCTTCGAGACATCCATGTCGCCGTAGTAGGCGAGCACGAGCGTGCGAGGGATCGGTGTCGCTGTGGTCAACAGCAGGTCGACCGCTTCGCCTTTGGTCGTCAGAGCCAGACGTTGATTGACGCCAAAGCGATGCTGCTCGTCGATGACCGCAAGACCCAGATCGGCAAAGCGCACATCCTCCTGGAAGAGAGCGTGCGTGCCGATGACGAGCCGAATGCGTCCATCCGCAAGGCCGGCGAGAACTTTAGCCTTCGCGACAGCGCGCTCGCGTCCGGTGAGAAGGACCGGCTCAATGCCGACGCCACGCAGAAGAGGCGTCAGCGTCGCATGGTGCTGGCGCGCCAGAATATCGGTTGGCGCCATCAGGGCAGCCTGATGACCGGCTTCGATGGCACGTGCCATCGCCAGCATCGCCACCACCGTCTTGCCCGACCCGACATCACCTTGCAGCAGATGCAGCATGGCCTGCGGCGCCGCCATGGCCCCATGAACAGCTGCGAGCGAGCGCACCTGCGCGCTTGTCAGCGTGTAGGGCAGGGCAGCAATGAGCGGTTCGACCAGTTGGCCATCGCCGCTCATCGCCCGGCCATGGCGCTGCCGTGTGTGGCGGCGAAGCAAAGCAAGTGCGAGTTGGCTCGCAAAGAAGGAATCAACCGCAAGCCGCCGTCCTGCCGCTGAACTTGCCGCACCCTCATCAGGCGTCGAGGGCTGATGGACGTTCCGCAGCGCCCCCAGAAACGGCGGGAACCCGGCAACATTCTCTGGCGATAGCCATTCAGGAAGCTCTTTGACGACAGAAAAAGCCTGCCGGACAACCCTGTGGAGAAAGCGAGACGTCACCCCCGCTTTTAGCGGATAGACCGGCTCGATGGCGCTGAAACCGCCGGGCTTCTGCGGATCAACCACGAAAGCCGGATGGACGATCTGCTTCACCCCGTCGAAGCTCTCGATGACGCCGCTGATCAGCCTTTCGCTGCCAACCGGCATTGATCGTTCGATCCATCCTGTCTCCTGGCCGAAATAGACCAGGAGCAGTTCCCCACTCTCATCACCCACCACGACCCGGTGTGGCATCCGGCTGCGCCCGGGCGGGGCATGGCGGTGCGCTTCAATCCGTCCAATCAGCGTGACTATCGCGCCTTCCGGCGCATCAGCAATTGTCGTGCGCAACCGGCGGTCGATGGTGCTGGTCGGCAGGTGAAACAGAAGATCAACGACGCGCGCCGGCGTGCCGTTCTCAGGACCAATCAACCCCTTCAACGGCGCGATGAGCTTGGTGCCGAATCCCTTGAGTGTGTCGAGAGGGGCGAAATAGCCATCAAGAACCGCCGGGCGCGGATCTTCTGCAGCGATCGGCAATTGCCCTCTGGTGAATTTGTTTTCTGCCATTGCTGCCTGTGACCAGTCGCGTTAGAGGAAGCGGATCAAGCCGGTGGAAGGATATCATCATGACGGAAGGCGTCGCATCCGCCGATCCGCTGACGCTCAGGCGTCGGCGCGCCCGTTACCGTGCCTGGCATCGCGGCACCAAGGAAATGGATATCATCATGGGTCGCTTTGCCGATGCAGAGCTTGAGGGCATGAATGCGCACGAGCTTGACTTGTTTGAGGAATTGATCGACGTCGGCGATCCTGAGCTGTTTTCGTGGATCGTCAAGGGAGGCGAGGTTCCCGAGGCCTACCGCACGCCGCTTTTCCAGCGCCTCAAGGCCTTCCATCTAGGTTGAACAGATGTTTTCCTTTGCGGTTGGCCTGCTTGATGATGAGACACCGCTGGGACTGGTGAAGGTTCCGGATTCGGCAACCGCCTTTGTCCTCAGCGAGCTTTATGCCCGCGCCCGCGCCGACAAGAATGTGTCAGGTGGTGTCGGCTGCGTCTTTGTGGCGCGCGATGCCGAGCGTATGTCGATGCTCGCACGCGCGCTTGATTTCGTCGCGCCTGACATTCCCCGCCTCGAACTTCCTGCCTGGGATTGTCTGCCCTATGATCGCGTGTCCCCCAATCCTGACGTGCTGGGGCGGCGCATGTCCTCGCTCTCGCGATTGGCGCGGGCCGATCAGGCAGAAACACCGCTGCTGCTGTTGACAACCGTCAACGCCCTCATTCAGCGCGTGCCGCCGCGCGCCTCGCTGCTCGCCAAAAGCCTGTCGGCTGGTACAGGCGAGCGCTTTGACCCGGCAATCCTCGCCCGTTGGCTGGAAGAAAACGGCTTCCAGCGCGCCTCAACCGTTCGCGAAGTGGGCGAATACGCGGTGCGCGGCGGCCTGGTTGATCTCTTTCCGCCCGGCAGTCTTGAGCCGTGGCGGCTCGATTTCTTCGGCGACACGCTTGAATCAATCCGCAGTTTTGATGAGGAAAGCCAGCGGACCCTGCGCTCGCTGTCACGCATCGAACTGGTGCCCCTGTCAGAACTGACCATCGACAGCACATCGATCACACGGTTTCGTCGCGGCTTTGTCGAGACATTCGGTGCGGCCCATGGCGATGCCCTCTATGAAGCCGTCTCGCAGGGCCGGCGCTATCAGGGCATGGAACACTGGTTGCCGCTTTTCCACGAGCATCTCGACACCCTGTTTGATTATCTCCCGAACGTGCCGTTCGTTCTCGACCATCTGGCGCAAAAAGCGGCAGGTGAACGGTTCACGACGATTGCCGATCATTATGAAGCGCGGCGCGAAGCCGCAAGCCGCGACAGCGACGGCAATTCCTACAAACCATTGCCGCCTGCCGGTCTTTATCTTGGCGACAACGAACTGAACAAGAGATGCGCTGATCACCCTCTTGTCACGTTGTCATCCTTTGACGACGTGCCGGCAAACAGCCGCCGCATCGACCTGACGATTGCCGCAGGTCGCAATTTTGCACCGGAGCGGGCGGGAGCCCCCGGCGGCGTGTTCGAAGCGGTGTGCCAGCATATCCGCCAGCTGAGCGATGCCGGCACGTCGGTACTCATTTCGTCGTGGTCGGCAGGCGCGCGCGACCGCCTGTTGCCGGTCCTGGAAGATCACGGATTGAAAGAGCCGCGCTCGGTCGAGCGCCTGCAGCAATTCGCCGATCTGCCCGCCGGTACGGTCGCGGTTGGCGTCGCGCCGCTTGAAAGCGGCTTTGTAACCGGCAGGCTTGCGATCATATCCGAGCAGGACATTCTGGGCGACCGTCTGGTTCGCCCGCGCCAGCGTCGCAGCCGGGCATCTGATTTCATCGCCGAGGTCACCAGCCTTCAGCCGGGCGATGTGGTTGTGCATCTCGATCACGGCATTGGACGCTTTGTCGGCTTGAGGTCAATCGAGGTGACGGGCGCCGCCCATGATTGCCTCGAACTGCACTATGCCGGCGACACCAGGCTCTTCCTGCCGGTAGAGAATATCGAACTCCTTTCGCGCTACGGCTCAGACGGATCCGAGGTTCAACTCGATCGCCTCGGTGGCGGCGCGTGGCAGGCGCGCAAGGCGAAAATGAAGGAGCGCCTGCGCGAAATGGCGGGCAAGCTCATTGCCATTGCCGCCGAGCGGGCGCTTCGCCTGGCGCCGACGTTTACGCCACCCGATGGCGCCTGGGACGAATTCCGCGCCCGCTTCCCTTACGAGGAAACCGACGACCAGCTGGCGGCGATTGCCGCTGTCCTCGATGATCTGACAACCGGCAAGCCGATGGATCGTCTGGTGTGCGGCGATGTCGGCTTCGGCAAAACGGAAGTGGCGCTGCGCGCGGCCTTTGTGGTTGCCATCAGCGGCAAGCAGGTTGCCGTGGTGGTGCCGACCACGCTTCTGGCGCGCCAGCATTTTCGCACCTTTTCAAGCCGCTTTTCCGGCCTGCCTATCAACGTCCGTCACGCTTCGCGACTGGTAGGGGCCAAGGAATTGGCTGACACCAAGCGCGGTATCGCCGATGGCACGGTGGACGTTGTCGTTGGCACGCATGCGCTGCTGGGGAAATCAGTCGCCTTCCGCGATCTTGGCTTGCTGGTGATCGACGAGGAGCAGCATTTCGGTGTGGCCCATAAGGAAAAGCTGAAAGAGCTGCGCTCGGACGTGCACGTTCTGACGCTGACGGCGACCCCCATTCCGCGCACCCTGCAATTGGCGCTTTCAGGCGTGCGCGAGCTCTCGCTCATTGCGACACCGCCGGTTGATCGCCTCGCGGTGCGCACCTTCATCACGCCTTTTGATGCGCTCATTGTACGCGAAGCCCTGTTGCGCGAGCGCTATCGAGGCGGCCAGGCGTTCTATGTCTGCCCGCGGATCGCTGATCTTGCCGAGCGGCGGGAATTTCTGGCCCAGCACGTCCCCGAGGTGAGCGTCGCTGTTGCCCATGGGCAGATGGCAGCCTCGGAACTCGAAGACATCATGAATGCCTTTTACGACGGCAAATATGACGTTCTCCTCTCAACCTCGATCGTCGAATCGGGACTCGATATTCCGACCGCCAACACGCTGGTCGTCCATCGCGCCGATCTTTTCGGACTAGCCCAGCTCTACCAGCTCAAGGGTCGCGTCGGGCGCTCGAAAACCCGCGCCTATGCTTACTTCACCACCTCTGAAAAGCAGAAGCTCAACCCAATTGCAGAGCGCCGCCTCAAGGTGCTGCAATCGCTCGACAGCCTTGGGGCCGGCTTCCAGCTTGCAAGCCACGATCTCGACATCAGGGGCGGTGGCAACCTCCTCGGCGAGGAGCAGTCAGGTCATATCCGCGAGGTTGGCTATGAACTCTATCAGCAGATGTTGCAGGATGCGATTGCCGAAATCCAGTCCGGCACCCGCGTCATGGCCGATCAGGAATGGTCGCCGCAGATCGCGCTCGGCATGCCGGTGATGCTGCCTGAGACCTATGTCGCCGACCTCAATCTGCGGCTGTCGCTTTATCGCCGGCTGGGCGATCTGCGTGAGGAAAGCGACATCGATGCGTTCGGCGCTGAATTGATTGATCGCTTCGGTCCTCTTCCGCCGGAAGCAGAGCATTTGCTCAAGGTCATGCTCATCAAGTCGCTGTGCCGGCGCGCCGGCATCGACAAGCTCGATACCGGGCCCAAGGGGGTCGTCATCTCGTTTCGCGCCAACACGCCGCCCAATCTGCAGGGGCTTATTGCCTTCATTGGCGAGCAGGGAAAACTGGCGCGCCTGCGCCCCGATCAGAAGCTCGTTCTCGTGCGCGACTGGAAGAGCGACAATGACCGCGTGAAAGGCACAATGACGCTCATGCGCCGTCTGGCCGCGATTGGTGATGCGGAACTGGGAAAGGCCGCGTGATCAGACCGATGCTGATCAGCCCGCTGGCGTCGTTTGTACGCCACCCTGGCGTGCCAGCGCCTGGCGAATGGCTTCGGCTATGGTCTCCGGTGGGTGAGCCCCGGGCAGGGCGAGTGCAGCATCGAATATGAAAAACGGCACGCCGGTCACACCCATGCGTTGTGCTTCTTCAATCTCGTTCCTGACGGCGTCTTTGTCGTCATCGCTTTTCAGGCGCTGAGCCAGACCCTTGGTATCCATGCCAACCGAGCCGGCCGCTAAAATAAGCGTGTCGGTATCAGCCAGATTGGCACCCTCGATGAAGAACAGATCGAACAATCGTTGTTTCAAAGCGTTCTGCACGCCGGATGCCTCCGCCCAGCGCAACAGGCGGTGCATGTCGAGCGTATTGGGTGAAATGTCGATCTTCTCGAAGGCAAAGGCGATACCCTCGCCACGACCCTCGTCGCTGATGCGGTCATAAATCTGCGCGATGCGCTCATCTGAACCGAATTTGCGCGACAGGTAAGTGTGGCGCGCAATGCCCTCGGGCGGGATGGTGCCATCAAGCTGGAACGGGCGCCAATGCAGGTCGAACGTGACGTCAGGAAACGCCTTCATCGCTGTCTCAAGGCGCCGCTTGCCGATATAGCACCACGGGCAAACGACGTCAGAAACGATATCCACCCGCATCTTTTGCATGGAGCACACCTCTTGATCATACCAAAATCACACAAAAGAGCAGGCTGTGTCCCACATGGCCTTAGCCGACGTAAAGTCGGCAGGTGTAACAAGCCGGCACTCTAATGACACGCCATCCACAACCGTACCATCGCTCTTGAGGAAGGCTGAGTGTCGCGCAATGCCGTCAAGGCGGGAGATGATCGGCAACGCCAGTTGCGCCGATACATCGGGCAGGATCAATAAAAGTCCGGCCTCGCCACAATCAAGAACGACGTCTTCAGCGCGCGTCAGACTTGCCAGCATCTGGAAAACGGCACGACAAACCGTTGGGTCTGTCACCTGCTCTGCAGGGTCTTCGACGCGTACGGCGCTAAGCCCCGCCAGGGTGAAGGAGGCATGCTCGTCATCAAGCGCGAGCGTGATATGGCGAAGCGCGTCTGCCTCGGTGCTGATCACATGGGCACCGGGAGACGATTTCGTCTTGCGCAACCTTGCCCGCAGCGAACGAACGTCGCGGTAAGCATGGCATAGGGGGAGCGCATCATTGCCGATCGTTGCTGCGGTAACGATCCGGTCAATACCCGCGTCAAGCAGGCCCTGATGCTCGTAAGTCGGCGCGAACGCCAGCAGTGGAATGTCGGCGAGGTCAGGATGCGCCCGTACCTTCTCAACGAAGTCGATCGCCGACAGGCCGGTCATGGTTGCATCAATGACCAGACCTTCGGCAACATCGCCCAGCGCCAGGTCGATCGCCGCTTTTTCCGACAGCGCGCAAACAATCTGATGTGGCGCAAGCGTCAGGTTCAGCGCGCTGAACATCGTACCGCGACATAAGGCAACGATACGCAGCGTGCCTGCTTCAGTGTCAGGGTCTGCCGGCAGATTGAGGGCGATCTGCGCCCGTTTCAGCGCGGCTTGCATACGCTCGATTGACCGCACGACTAGCTGCCTTGCGAGACGCCGCGCTGGCGCGCATGCATGTCGCCACGAAGGCGGTGCTCGATCCTGATCATCGTTGGTGTCTTGTAGGCTGCAATGCCAGCGCTTGCGAAACGCGCCTGAATGCGCTGAACGAGAGCCTCCCCCTGGGTTGCTCCATTAAGGCGGGGAGCGATCTGCGCTTCGATCCGTTGGCCGAACAGGGGATCATGGACGACTGTTACTTTCACCGCGTCGACATCATCGCTTGCCAGCAATTGCTTTTCGATTTCACCGGTGCCAACGCCAAGGCCGCCGACATAGGCGACGCCTGTGAGGCGCTTTAACACGGCAAGCGACGTGTCGTGCTTGCCAACGCGCAATGTCGTGGGGCGATAGCCCTCGCCGAATTTTCCCGAATAGGGAACTTGCGGTCCCTTGACCATCACCGTTCCATCGCCACCGATTTTAGTTTCGATCAATACTGGGCCGCTCTCGCTGTCAGCTGGATGATAAAGCGGGCCGGCAGTCAACGCCTGCGCTACGCCCTTGCGCCGCCGCCGTGCCGCGACGCCAAACTCGTCGAAGGCAACGACATCGACAATATCCGTCTTGCATTCGACGGGATCAAACGCGCCCGCCCGCGCACCATCACCATGAACGCCGATCAGCGTACGCAAAAGACGATGCGACCCATCACCGATGCGTGGTGCCAGATCACCGAGGAACGCGCCTGGAACCACGGCATGCTTCACTTTTTCCTGCTCGATGAGTGCATTGAAGCCGGCCAGATCAAAGGGTTGATGAAGAAGGAGGGTGCCACCCGTCAGCAGCCAGGGAAACAGGCTGGACGACAAGGAGGCAATTCCCGTCGGCATCAATGACGTCGCGATGACATCGCCAGGCTCAAGCCCCACTTCGAGCACATTGACCAGGCCGGAACACACGCAATGGTTGTGGCTGCGGGCAATCGCGATAGGCCCGGATGGCTGGGTGGCGAATGTGATGAGCGCTGCCTGATCAGCAGGCGCGTCGGATGAGGGGGGAAAGCGCACGTCGCGCGGATGCACACCGTTCAGGTACTCATCAAGCGACATGACCCCGTCAGGCGCATCAGCGCCGAAAGCCATCACATAGCGAACGGCGAAAAGTTCGGCGGCCGCGTAGCGCATGAAATCAGCCGGCATGTCATCGCCAGCACGCGTGATGGTGATCAACGCCTTGGCGGCCAGCGGTTCGAGCGCACGCGACACATCGCTCGCCCGCCACAAAAACGGCATCACCGCAGGCACCAGACCGGCGCGCCCGCAGGCAAGGATCGTCAGGAAGGCTTCAACGCAATTGGGCAGTGACACCGCAACCACCGACCCCTGCCGCAGCCCCAATTCGATAAAACGACCCGCGAGAGCCGATATGATGTCGTCTGCCTGGCGGAAGGTCAGGCGAAGAGCCGGTCGCCCTGACCATCTTTTGCGCTCAGTGCCATCACACATCGCCAGGCGGTCCGGCGCGCGCGCCAGATTGCGCTTGAACAGGGCATCAAGCGTGGCGCGGCCCCACAGGCCGACATCGGCATAGGATTGAGCGTTGGGGTCAGAATCGATCATCAGCCGCATTATGTCATGGCGAGGCGGGTTTGCGCCACCAGCTCTCGAATGTCGGACCAAAAAGCGCCGTTTTCTGGGGATGACCTAACGAGGAGGCGTGTGCGATCCGCCGTTCCGGCAGATGGTAGAGGGGCAACACATAGGCTCCCGCGATCAGCGCCCGGTCGAGCGCCCGCGCGGCATCGACGAAGTCCTCGCGCTGGCGGGCCGCGAGCAAAGCCAGAACCATCTGGTCGACCGCCGGGTCTTTGACGCCGGCAAGATTGAAGGACCCGGGCTGGTCGGCCACTTTGGAGCCCCAGCGGAAAGCCTGTTCGTTACCGGGTGATAAGGACGCCCCCCAGGCCCACGGGATCATGTCGTAATCATAGTTCTGGCGGCGCCGTTCGAACTGGGCGCTGTCGATCACCCTGATGCGCAAATCAATGCCAACCCGGTCGAGTACGCGGCGCCAGGCCAGCAAAAGGCGTTCATGCTCGTGAAGATTGACCATCGCTTCGAAGGTCAGCGCTTGCCCTTGCCGATCCCGCAATTTGCCGTCTTTCGGCAGATATCCCGCGCCAGCCAGCAAATCGAGCGCTTCGCGCACGCGGGTACGATCAAACCCGGACCCATCGCTCACCGGCGCGCGCCATGTGCCGCCAAGCACAGCTGCGGGCATCTTGTCCATGAACGGTTCCAGAAGCCGCTTCTCGCCGGCAGACGCCGAAACTCCGATGGCCGATAGCTCGGAGCCCTCGAAATAACTGTGGGTTCGTCGGTAAGTGTTCGAGAACAGATTGGCGTTGATCCACTCGAAGTCAAACAGGGCCGTCAATGCCTGGCGCACCTCGCGCCTGGCAAACACATCGCGGCGCTGATTGAAGGCGAGAGCGAACATCGGCTTGGGGAGACCAGAGGTGAAGCTCTCGCGTATCACGCGTCCCTCACGCGCCGCAGGGAAATCATAGCCCGTCTGCCAGCGCGTCGGATTATCCTCCGGCCGCAGATCAATGATGCCCTTCTTCAGCGCCTCGAACATCGTGTTGTCATCACGGAAATATTCGATTTTGATCTCGGAAAAATTATGCAGACCCTTGGTGAAGGGCAGATCGCGAGCCCACCAATCGGGATTTTTGCTGTAAACGACCGACTTTCCGACATCAACATCGCCGACAATGTAAGGTCCGCTGCCGACGGGCGCTTCAAGCGTCGTCTGGTCGAAGCGAGTGTCGTCGAGCCGATGTTGCGGCAGCATCGGCAGCAGGCTGAGGATCAGCGGCAATTCGCGGTCCTGTGCTGCGGGAAACGACAGACGTACACGCCGCGGACCCAGAATTTCGACGCGCTCCACTTTCGAATAATAGTTGCGCAGGTTGGGCCAACCGAGCCGCTTCAGGATATCGAGCGAAAACGCCACCGTTTCAGCACTGATCGCAACGCCATCTGAAAACCGCGCCGCAGGATTGAGTGTAAAGGTGATCGACGAGCGGTCATCCGGCATTTCGACGCTTTGCGCCACGTGACCGTAAAGCGTGAACGGTTCGTCCAGGCTACGGATCAGCAGCGGTTCAAACACATAAGTCTGGACTTCGCCGGCCGACTGTCCGCGAACGATATAGGGGTTGAGGCTGTCAAAAGAACCGACCACGCCGATTGTCAGGCGACCACCCTTGGGGGCCGCTGGATCGGCGTAGGGCAGGTGGGTGAAATGTGGCGGCAGGGCGGGCTCACCGTGCATCGCGATCCCGTGGCGGGCGATGGTCTCCTGGCCCAAAGCGCGGCCGCTGAAATGAAGGCCAAGCAGGCCCAACATTCCCGCCAGCGCAGCGCGGCGCGACGGGTTGGCGATTTCACCCGCGCGCATCATCAATGCGGCCTGACCAGGGGGCACGCCATGTGACCGCGACAGGCGCGATGGCGCCAAACCCCCGATCAGACCAAAAGGCAAGTTGCGACTCATTGCGCGAAACTAGCTGAGAAATTTACCGATTGCCTCTTCATTTTGCTGGCAAACGCGGCTATGTCACGGCGCGCGACATGCTTAGGCCGCATTTGCTACCTCTCTTGCCGCGATCGTTCGCACCTTTCAGTCATATCGGCCGCAATAGCGTCAGCCGACCAACAGGGACCCACTCCTCATGACCCTCAAGCTGATGCTTGCTCGCGCCGCTGCCTGCTCTCTTTTTGTTTCAGTAACCACCGCCCCGCTCGTCGTATTTGCCCAGCAACCCGCAGCGCCAGCCCAGCAGCGCCCGGCCGCTCCCCGCGCCGCCCAACCTGCGCCAGCCCAACCCGCCCAGGGCCAGCGTCCAGCCGCGCCGCCCGCGCAGGATCAGCAGGCAACGGTGACGCCGCGCCAGATCACCGGCACGACCACAGGCTGGGTCAAGGTCTGTCAGAAAATTGATGGTACCTCGGACAAGGAAGGTTGCGTCGTTTCTCAGGAAGTGCGGGCGGATAACGGCGCCTTTCTTGCCTCGATCGCCCTGCAGGAAGTCGTTGGCGAGCCGCGCCGGCAGCTGATCCTGGCCGTGCCGCTCGGCATGGCATTGCAGGCCGGCCTGCTGGTGCGCGTTGATCAGGAGCGTGCGGTGCCGGCCAAGTTCGGTACTTGCCTGCAAAATGGTTGCTTTGCCGGTATCGATGTTGGCAGCGATCTTCTGGCGGCGATGAACAAGGGTCAGAATTTGCTCGTTACCGTGCGCAACGCGCAGGGGATCGCGCTTGATCTGACGGTTCCGCTCGCCAACTTCGTCAAGGTACATCAAGGTCCAGCGACCGACCTTAAAGTCGTCGAAGAACAACAGCGCCAGCTTGAGAAAGAGCTGGAGAAGCGCGCGCTCGAAGCCCGCCAGAAGCTTCTGGAGCAGCAAGGTCAGGCGACCCCGGCACCCGGCGCCGCGCCAGCACCAGCGGCCAAACCCTGATCTCGACTGGGCAGCCGCAGGCCAGACGGCGTAAGGTTCCGCCTGCGACCGCCGCAAGATCACGACGACAATGGAAGGCCAAGGAGGGCCAGTGGTGTTAGTCCGTTTATTCCAAGCATCATCGCGCATGTCAGCATGCCGTAACGTCTTGAGCGCTGCGGCGAAGGTGACATTGATTGTTGCCGCCGTCGTCGCGGGGACGACAACGGATGTCTTCGCCCAGCCGGCGCCCGCCACGCCGCCTGCGACCCAGGCGCCGCGCCGGCAGACACCACCTGCAAAGGCTCCGCAAAAGCCGGAAGCCCCCAAGATCCGTCAGGTGTCCGGCATCACTCTGGGCTGGATCCGGCATTGCGCCGAAGTGGGCACGCCGCCGGCTCTGGCCTGCGTGACACAGCAGGAAATACGCGACGAAAGCGGGAATTTTGTGATCTCACTGGCCTTTCAGGAGCCGGCAGGCGGTGGCCGCAAGCGGATCGCCATTGGCGTTCCGCTCGGCTCGTGGTTGCCCAGCGAATTGAATCTGCGTGTTGATCAGGGAAAAGTCTTCGACGCGCGCTATGGAACCTGTCTCAACAATGGCTGTTTTGGCGCACTTGATCCGACGCCGGATCTGATTTCTCAGATGCGATCGGGGCAGATGGCCATCGTCACCTTGTGGGATGCGTTCAATCAGCCGGTGGAAGTGAGTTTGCCGCTCGAGAGTTTCCGAAGCGCGATGGATGGCGCGCCAGCCAACATCAGCGAAAGTGAGGAAATCCACAAGCAGTGGATCGGCAGCCTTGTATCGCGTGCTCAAGCCAAACAGCAGCAGCCATTAAACGACCAGCAGCCGGCGCCGCAGCCAGCACCAGCCGACGCTACCAAAAACTAGGGTCAGGACGGTTCGCAGCGCGTGGCGTCCGGCCGGTCGCGCACCGGTCGCCGCCATCCTGCCTAATGGGCAGAGGTCGAGCGCGTCTTGTAGCGGCCCTGCGGGTCAACGTAGAAATAATCATCGATCTGGGGATGGCGCAGCGGCGACCCGCTGTCGTCCGGCAACAGGTTTTGCTCTGAGACGTAAGCGACGTATTCCGTGTCATCGTTCTCGGCAAGAAGATGATAGAACGGTTGATCCTTGGACGGTCTGACGTGCTCGGGGATGGCCTGCCACCACTCTTCTGTGTTGGCAAAAATCGGATCAATATCGAACACAACGCCACGAAATGAAAAGAAGCGATGGCGAACAATGTCGCCAATCCTGTATCGGGCGGTTCTGATCTTTCCAGTCATGACTAGGTTCCGTAGGCCAGTATGGGCGAGCCCATGGCCGGGTGAATCGACGCTGAGAATAGATAGATACGGATCAACGCGCTACAAGTCGTAGAGCAATTTGAACTTTTCGTCGCGCGCAGCTATCAGCCTTGCCAGATCGACGATCACTTTTGCTTGTTTCCACGTTGCGTCGTCCTGCATTTTGCCATCGATCATCACCGCACCGGAGCCATCAGGCATCGCGTCGAGAATGCGGCGGGCAAACGCAACCTCCTGCGGATCAGGAGAAAATACCCGTTTTGCAATCTCGATCTGGGTAGGGTGCAGCGACCACGCACCGAGACATCCTTGCAAAAAGGCATTGCGAAACTGCGATTCACAGGCTTGCGGATCACTGAAATCACCAAAGGGGCCGTAAAACGGTTTCAGGCCATGGGCAAGGCACGCATCGACCATGCGCCCGATCGTATAGTGCCATAAATCCTGTTGAAAACGATGCCGTTCGGTCCCCGCGCTGCCATCGGCGAGAACCACATAATCGGGATGCCCGCCGCCAACCCGTGTCGTTTTCATGCCGCGCGAGGCCGCAAGGTCGGCTGGGCCAAGGCTCATGCCGTGCAGGCGAGGGGAGGCGCCGGCAATCGCCTCGACATTCATCACCCCTTCGGCAGTCTCAAGGATGGCGTGGACCTGAATCGGCCGGCTCAGGCGATGACGTGCCTCAAGCTGCGCGAGCAGCTGATCGATGTAATGGATATCCCACGGCCCCTCGACTTTGGGCAGCATGATGACATCCAGCCGGTCGCCGACGGCCGCAACGATCTCGACGATATCGTCAAGCGCCCACGGGCTGTTGAGCGCGTTGATCCGCGTCCATAACCCGGCCGCGCCGAAATCGGTGTTGCGCGCCATGTGAATAAACCCCTGCCGCGCAGCAAGCTTGTCATCAGCAGGAATCGCATCTTCCAGATTGCCCAGAACCACATCGACGCTGCGCACCAGCTCAGGCAGTTTCGCCCGCATTTTCTCGATATGCGGAGGCACGAAATGGATCATGCGCTCGACACGCACCGGCGTTTCGCGTATCGGCGCAGGCGCACCCAGCGCCAGAGGCCGATAGAAATTGCGCGATAGTTTCATATGCTCACCTTTTCTACCGCTGCTAGCGCTCTTTTTGCTGCAGCGCAACCAGTCGTGCACAGCCTTGCAAACCTGCGGCTAACTACGGCACAACGACTGTCCCGACAAAATGTCGCGCATCTGCGATGCCATCGACCATCGAACGGCCAAAATGACATGGAACGACTTCTTATCCTGGCACTGCCATTCTTTGGCCCGATCATCGTCGGCTATATCGCCGGGAAGACCCTGAAGCGGCCGGCTGACGGCATGGCATGGCTCAATTTTTTTGTCATCTACGTCGCCTTGCCGCCGATTTTCTATCAGCTCATTTCCAAAACACCACCGCAGCAACTGACCAATTTCACGTTTGCGTTTTCGACACTTTTTTCATCCTACACGGCCTTTGCTCTTGCCTTTGGCATCTCGTTTGTTCTGCTGAAGGGCAAAATCCGGGAAGCAGTCGTTGCCGGCGGGATCGGCGGATATGGCAATGTCGGATATATGGGGCCCGGTCTGGCTTTGGCGCTCTTCGGCAACGAAGCTGCGGCACCGATGGCGATTATTTTCTGCGGCGATTGTGTGCTTTTCTTCGCCATTATACCGTTTCTACTGGCCCTTCACGAAGATCGCGCCAATCTCCTCGAAACATTGAAGACCATCGCCCGCCGTGTCCTCCTCAATCCCTTCATTCTGGCGACGTTTCTAGGCATGGCAGCCGCTTTCACCGGCCTGAAGCTGCCGATGGCGATTGACCGCACATTGACCTTTCTCACGGGTGCAGCTGCACCCTCGGCGCTTTTTGCGCTGGGGGTGACGGTCGCGCTGCGCCCGCTCGGGCGCATTCCAGCCGAAATGCCGGCAGCGCTCGCGATCAAATTGCTGCTGCACCCTCTGATCGTCTATTTTCTTGTTTCGCTGACCGGCCCTTATGATCGTGTGTGGGTGTACACAGCCATCATGATGGCCGCCCTGCCGCCGGCGCTGTCGGTGTTTGTTCTGGCGACCCAGTACAACACCTATGTCGACCGGTCCTCGACCGCCGTTCTGGTCGGTACTGCCGTCTCGATACCGACGCTGCTCGTCTGGTTGTTTCTGCTGGAAAACAAACTGATCCCTGTTTCAGTCTTTGGTTCGTGAGCGATGACGCAACCGCTGTCATCCCTGGTAGTTGTCGATTTCACGACGCTGTTGCCGGGCCCGCTCGCGACATTGATGCTGGCTCGTGCCGGCGCAAAAATTATCAAGATCGAGCGCCCTGAGGGCGATGAGATGCGCCAGTTCGGGCCTTTCGTTGACGGAAAATCATTACCCTTCGAACTGCTCAATCGCGGCAAGATCTGTCAGACTGTCGATCTCAAAAATCCGGCAGAGACGGCCAAACTGCGTCACCTGCTCGCCAGCGCCGATATCGTTGTCGAGCAATTCCGACCAGGCGTCATGGCCCGCCTTGGGCTGGATTATGCCACCTTGTCAGCGCTCAACCCGCGTCTGATTTATTGTTCGATCACGGGGTATGGCGCCAACGGCCCGCTGGCGCACAAGGCCGGGCATGATCTGAACTATATCGCCGAGAGCGGCCTGCTCAGCCTGTCGCGGGGAGGTGGCGACGCGCCGGTCCTGCCACCGGCTCTCATCGCTGATATCGCCGGCGGCAGCCTGCCGAGCGTGATCAATATTCTGCTGGCTCTCTTGCAACGCGACAAGACGGGGCGCGGTACCCATCTCGATATCGCGATGAGTCAGTCGACGTTCGCGCTCATGCCTTTTGCGCTCGCCGAGGTGTTGAGCGGGCAATCATCGCCCCCTTCAGGTGCCGGCATGCTGACCGGCGGATTGGCGCGCTACAATCTTTATCCCACCCGCGATGGCAGGATGCTGGCGATCGCCGCACTCGAAGATCGATTCTGGCGCAATGTCTGCGCCATCACGGATCTTGAGGAGCAATTGCGCGACGACTATGCCACACCAGCGGCGAGCCATAAACGCCTCCGCGCGATCATCGCCAGCGAGGATAGCGACGTATGGATGGCCCGATTTGCGCAATCTGATTGCTGCGTCAGCCTTGTGCACAGTGTCGACGAAGCGATCAGCAACCCGCAATTCAGCGCTCTCTTTGATGGTAAATCGATATTGCCTTTGCCAATCGCCCGTCATTTCTCAGCCGGCGGTGATCACGGCTAGAAAGACCGCTGAACGAGGATCGAGGATGGATTTGGCTGCCAAATATGACCTAGCGGCATGTCATATAAATGTCGCATTTCTGCAACGATGTGCTTAAAATGCATCATATCAGCCGCCGCTGGATTGAACGAGCCCGGATGTGAACCAGATCAGCGTGTCGCCGATTGCCCTGACCTCCTCATCGCCATCCACCAGCCGGATGAGTGGCTGGCTGGGTGCAATCACCGTGATCCTGGCGCTCCTTTCGGCGCTTGCGACTTTTCTCATTGTCACCGGGCATACACCGATCATTCCGTCTCACGAGGTGGTGGTTGCTGTTCTGGCGATCAACGCCATCCTGTGTCTTCTCCTCTTCACCCTGATTATTCGTGAAATCTGGCCGTTATGGATCGCCCATCGCCGCGGGCAGGCGGCGGTCCGTCTTCACGGGCGCATCGTCGCCATGTTCAGCCTCGTCGCGGCCGTGCCGGCGGTGGTTGTAGCAATCGTGTCGGCGCTGACATTGTCGGGCGGGCTTGATCGCTGGTTTTCTGAGCGCACGAAAGCAATCATCGAAAACGCTACCCTGGTTGGGCGGGCTTATCTCAACGAGAATGCGGGCAAACTGGCCGGTGACACGTTGGCGATGGCAACTGATGTTGCCACACAAAGCTCTTTGCTTGTCACCGAGCCGCAGCGGTTTAACCTGTTCTTCTCCAATCAGGCCAATCTGCGCGGTCTGCCGGTGGCCTATCTCATCCGTAAAAACCGCTCGGTGGTTCAAAAAGCCGAAACCGGGTTCTCCACCGAGTTGCCTCTGCCGCCTGAGCAGGTCCTCGAACAGGCAACCCAGTCAGAGCCGCTCATCCTGACGCCTGGAGGAGGGCCAACAGGTGGTATGATCGGCGCCGTTGTGCCGGTTGCCAATAATCCTGATCTTTTTCTCTACGTCGCCCGCAGCATCGACAAGCGCATACTGGGCTATCTGGCTGAGGCTGAATCGGCCTCCGCCGATTACGAAATCGCGCAGATCCGCCGCGCCGGTGTGCAATTGGCATTTGCGCTGATGTATTCGGGAGTTGCGTTGATCCTGCTGCTGTCAGCCATCTGGTTTGGCGTGTCATTTGCCAATCGGCTGGTCGAGCCGATACGCCGCCTGATCGGTGCGGCTGATCAGGTCGGGCGCGGGAATTATTACGTGCAGGTACCTGTGAAACCCAGTGAAGGCGATCTCGCGCATCTCGGGCAGACCTTCAACGGCATGACGTCGGCCCTGCGCCAGCAGCGCGACGAAGTCATGAGCGCCAATGAGCAGCTTGACCAGCGACGGCGATTTACCGAGGCGGTGCTTGCCGGCATTTCGGCCGGCGTGATCGGTCTCGATCATGATCTTGTGGTGACGATTGCCACACGCTCAGCCTATCAGCTTCTCGATCTTGAGGAAGGCAGTCTGGTGGGCCGCTTGCTTGGCGATGTCGTGCCGGAACTGGCGGTTATCCTGACCGATGCAAGTGAGGGCAATCGCCGGGCAATGCGCGAAGTCGGACTTGAGCGCCGGGGGCGCCCCCGCGTCTTCCTCGTGCGGGTGACCAGCGAGGAAAGTCCTGCACACGAGCATGGATATGTGGTGACGCTCGATGACATTTCCGATCTTGTCCTCGCCCAGCGTTCGGCTGCCTGGGCAGATGTGGCGCGCCGGATCGCCCATGAAATCAAGAATCCGCTGACACCAATCCAGCTGTCAGCAGAGCGGCTCAAGCGTCGCTACGGATCGCGGATCACCGAAGACCGGGAGGTCTTTGATCAATGCGTCGACACCATCATCCGGCAGGTTGGTGATATCGGCCGCATGGTGGATGAATTTTCCTCATTTGCCCGCATGCCAACCGCCCAGATTTCACGCGACGATCTGACCGATACCATCAAGCAGGTGATCTTCCTGATGCGGGTTGGCAACCCCAATGTGGATATCGTCGCTGATCTGCCCCCCGACCGTATCGAGGCCGATTTTGACCGCAGGCTGCTGGGTCAGGCACTGACCAATGTCATCAAGAACGCGGTCGAAGCCGTGACCGCGATCCCCACTCAGGTGGAGAGTGGCGGCAAGGTGACTGTTCGCCTCGAAAAACGGGCCGATGAGCTGATTATCGAGGTGACCGACAACGGCATCGGCCTGCCCAAAGATCAGCGTGAGCGCTTGCTTGAGCCCTATATGACCACGCGAGAGAAGGGGACTGGCCTTGGTCTGGCGATTGTTGCCAAGATTGTTGAGGAACTCGCAGGGCGTATCGAACTCCATGACGCGCCCGATGTCGCCAGCGGAGGCCATGGCGCGCTCATTCGCCTCGTATTTCCACAATTCGCTGCCGCGGCAAATCCTGCCCCGGCATCTGCCCAGTAAGGCTCAGACATGGCTGCTGATATTCTGATCGTTGATGACGAACGTGACATCCGTGAATTGGTCGCGGGCATCCTGAGTGATGAAGGGCATGGGACGCGCTCCGCCAAGCATGCCGATGAAGCACTGGCAGCGATCGTGCAGCGCCGGCCCTCGCTCGTCTTTCTCGACATATGGCTGCAGGGGAGCCGGCTCGACGGGCTTGAACTACTCGACGCCATCAAGGAGCAGCACCCCGAACTCCCGGTGGTGATGATCTCGGGCCACGGCAATATCGAAACGGCGGTCGCGGCGATCAAGCGCGGCGCTTATGATTATATCGAGAAGCCATTCAACGCCGACCGGCTGCTGCTGGTTGCGGCCCGTGCGCTCGAAGCGTTGCAACTGCGTCGCGAAATCCGCGATTTGCGCCAGCGCTCGACGATCACGGACGACCTTGTCGGTCGCTCAACCGTCATCAATCAGCTGCGCACGGTGATCGATCGCGTCGCCCCCACGAACAGCCGGATCATGATCTCGGGGCCGCCGGGCAGCGGTAAAGAGCTGGTCGCGCGCACAATCCACGGGCTGTCGAACCGTGCGCAAGGCCCGTTTATCATCATGAATGCCGCCTCTCTGACGTCTGAGGCGATGGAAAGCGAATTATTCGGCGTTGAGGCAGCCCAGGGCCAGACCCGCAAAGTCGGCGCGCTGGAAGAAGCGCATGGCGGCACACTTTTCATCGATGAAGTAGCCGACATGCCGCGCGAGACGCAGAGCCGTATTTTGCGGGTTCTGGTCGACCAGAATTTCACGCGCGTCAATGGCGCCACCCGCGTCCATGTCGATGTCCGTATCATCTCGTCGACCAGCCGCGATCTGGAAGCGGAGATCAGGGCAGGGCAGTTCCGTGAAGACCTGTTTCATCGCCTGTCCGTCGTGCCCCTTCGTGTTCCAGGTCTTGCCGAACATCGCGATGATATACCCGATCTCATCGATCATTTTCTCACTCAGGTATCGCAGGCAACAGGCCTGCCGCGACGCAAGATCGCCGATGATGCGATGGCCATCCTGCAAACGCATGACTGGCCTGGCAACGTCCGGCAATTGCGTAACAACATTGAGCGGGTCATGATTCTGGCCTCCGGCAGCCCTGACGTTGCCGTCACCGCTGACATGCTGCCGCCGGAGGTCGGTTCCCTCCTGCCAAGCATGCCGAGCAGCGTCGGTTCCGAGCACATTATGGCCCTGCCGCTGCGCGAGGCGCGCGAAGTGTTTGAGCGTGAATATCTCGGCGCCCAGATCAGCCGTTTTGGCGGCAATATTTCGCGGACAGCCGAATTCGTCGGCATGGAACGATCATCCCTTCACCGCAAGCTCAAGATGCTGGGGCTGAACTAGACGACGGCGCGAGCGGATATTCTCTTGCGTCCAAGGCATCACCACCTTCAACAACCCTGCGGGTTTCCGAGCACACATTCCATGCTTGCTCAACGACAGGGATTATGGCTTTTAATATGTGCTGAGCCGCCGCATGATATCCTCACGATGGATGCGCGCCGGTATCCGCCAACAATTATCGGATAAAATCAATGGCCGCAGAGCGTACGCAAAACCTTCAGGACACGTTCCTCAATTATGTCCGCAAGCAAAAGACGCCCGTCACGATCTTCCTGATCAACGGGGTCAAACTGCAGGGCGTTGTCACCTGGTTCGATAATTTCTGTGTCCTTCTGCGCCGCGATGGTCACTCCCAGCTTGTCTACAAGCATGCGATTTCAACTGTGATGCCAGGCCAGCCTGTGCAGCTCTTCGATGGCCTTGAAGAGCCTTTCGACACAGGCAAGGAGTGAACGGTATAACCGACGACGAGGTTACCCCGACATCATCCGGGCGGGCGCTCCATGAGACCAGGCGGCAACCGACACGAACCATCGTTGTCACGCCGTTCCGGCGTGCCGCCGGGCAGAATGCGACCGATCACGAGGCGCGGCGCGACGAGGCCGATGGTCTGGCGCGGGCGATTGACCTCACCATTGTCAACAGCCTGATCATCGGCCTTGCCGAAGTCAGGCCTTCGACCTATTTCGGCAAAGGCAAGGTCGCCGAGCTTGCCGATCTGGTTGCGACCCATGACATCGACCTCGTCTTTATCGACACCTCGTTGTCGCCTGGCCAGCAACGTAATCTCGAGCGCGCCCTTCATGCCAAGGTCATCGACCGGACGGGTCTTATTCTTGAGGTCTTCGGTGCAAGAGCAAGAACGCGTGAAGGTGTGTTGCAGGTCGAGCTTGCGCATCTGACCTATCAGAAGAGCCGGCTTGTGCGCTCCTGGACCCATCTTGAGCGCCAGCGCGGCGGCTTCGGCTTCCTCGGCGGCCCCGGCGAAAGCCAGATCGAGCTTGATCGCCGTCTCATCCAGGATCGCATTTCGCGGCTCGAAAAGGATATCGACAGCGTCAAACGCACGCGCGGCCTCCATCGCGCCAATCGCCGCCGTGTGCCCTATCCCGTCGTTGCCCTTGTCGGCTACACGAATGCCGGCAAATCAACTCTCTTCAACCGCCTGACCGGTGCTGATGTCTTCGCCAAGGATCTGCTGTTCGCGACCCTGGATCCGACGTTGCGTCTTCTGAAACTGCCAAGCGGCATGAAGATCATTCTTTCCGATACCGTCGGCTTCATCTCCGACCTGCCGACGCATCTGGTTGCAGCCTTCCGCGCCACGCTGGAAGAAGTGGTTGGCGCCGACGCGATCCTGCATGTCCACGACATTTCTCATGCCGGCTGGGAAACGCAGGCCGATGATGTTGCCGAGGTTCTTGCTCGCCTTGATATCGATATCAGATCATCACGCCAGGTGATCGACGTCTGGAACAAGTGTGATCGCCTGCCGGATAATGAACGGGATGCCTTTCGTGAAGCAGCAAGACGCCAACCAGCCGAGCAACGCCCGGTGGTCGCTTCAGCAATCACAGGGGAGGGGCTGGAGGTGTTATCAGTCCGCCTCGAAGAGGTTTTGGCGCGGACACGGGTGAACCTGACCCTCACCATACCGGCCGGTGACGCCGCATCGCTTGCCTGGCTTCACCGTCACGCGGAAGTTTTATCCACAGCCTACGATGATACCGGGACAGCGGTGATCGCGCTGCGCATCGATCCATCGCGCCAAGATGAAATCAGTCAGCGCTTCGCGATCACAGAAGGCAGCTGACTGCAATTGTTTCGCGAGGACGCTCTAACGAACATCAGGGCTTTTTTCGCCCGCCTTTACCTCATTCCACAGTTCTTCCATGTGCTCGAGCGTTGACTGACGTGGTGTCAAACCTCGTGCGGCGAGCATCATTTCGACGCCAGCAAAGCGGCGCTCAAACTTCCCGGTCGCCGCCTTCAGCGTCTGCTCGGCATCAACCCCCGCATGGCGCGCGAGATTGACGACTGCAAACAGAAGATCGCCGATTTCCTCGCCGATTTTGTTGCTCTTGCCCGCCAATTCCTGGGCAACTTCGTCAACTTCCTCCCGCACCTTGTCAAAGACCTGGCTCATATCCGGCCAGTCAAAGCCAACATCGCGCGCGCGTTCCTGAATTTTGTGGGCGCGGGTTAATGCAGGCAGAGCAAGCGCAACGCCTGCGAGCACACCGGCGGGCGTCGCAGCCTGCGCTTTGCCGGCGCGTTCGGCTTCCTTGAAGAGGCGCCAATTTGCTTGGACTGCCGCCTCGTCGGCGCCGCGCAGATCGCCAAACACATGCGGATGGCGTGTTATCATCTTGGCAGTGATCGCCTGCACAACATCACCAAACGCGAAGGCGCCGGCCTCTTCGGCCATGCGGGCGTGATAGACGACCTGCAGCAACAGGTCGCCCAGTTCGTGGCGCAAATCATCGAGATCACCACGGTTGATCGCGTCGGCGACCTCATAGGCTTCCTCGATCGTATAGGGCGCGATCGAGGCAAAGTCCTGACGCAGATCCCACGGACAGCCGGTGTCGGGCGTTCGCAACGCCGCCATGACCTCGATCAGGCGGGCGATATCACGCGACGGCGCCATCGCTGATTGCGCATGCCTATCCTCGCTATCGCTCACAGCTTGGCGACGAAATCGGATTTACCCAGATCAACGCCGTTATGGCGCAGGATGTTGTAGGCGGTCGTTGCGTGGAAAAAGAAATTGGGAATGGCGCGGTGCATGAGAAAATCGCGTCCCTTGAACGTCTGTGTCTGGCCCCGGATCTGCATAACGATCTCGCGATCCGCCCCGTCCTCGACTGCGTTGCGATCAAGCGCATTCAAAAACGCGATCGCGCGGGCAATGCGCTGTTTCAATTCACCAAAGCTTTTTTCGACATCATCATATTTGGGAATCTCGACACCGGCGAGGCGTGCACCTGCGCCTTTGGCGAAATCCGTGGTCAGTTGCACCTGGCGGGTGAAATCAAACATGTCGGGATAGAGACGAAAGGTCAGGAAAACAGCCGGATCGAGCTTCCTCTGCTCGACATGCATGGCCGCCTTGTCAAGACATCCCGATATCGCATCGAGACTGGCGGTGAATGTGAGAACAGACGCTTCGTAAAGTGAAAACGACATGGAGGTTCCTTCCGGGTGATGTGGCTCAGTGATTGACAACAAGATCGAGCGGCAGGCGCGACAGGGGCATGGCGCCGTTTGCGGTGATTTCGCTGGTGCGCGCCAGACACATGGCCATGCCCGCTTCCTCATCAAACAGGATCATGTGCAGAAAGACGACCATTCCCGGCTCGATGAGCGCCGGGTTGTCATGATAAAACATGGGCCAGTCCATCCAGTTCGGCGCAAACGTCGTGCCAAGGCTGTAGCCGCATGCGTTGAGGCGATGCGCGCGATGACCCGCACCGTCCAGTACTGCCGCGTGGGTGTCGAACACGTCACCGAAAGGCGTGCCTGGCGTCAGTCGCGCCTCACACGCCAGCAAGGCATCGCGGGCAGCCTTGTGCATCTCGACCAGGCGCGGGGAGGGCGTGCCAATCAGAATCGTGCGCATGAGCGCGGCGTGGTAATGGCGATAAGCCCCAGCAAACTCGAGCGTCAGCTGGTCATTGGCGTCGAGATGACGTCTGCCGCTGAAGTAACGGCACATCAGAGCGCCGGGGCCGGAGCCGATGATATATTCATTGGCCGGGTCGTCGCCGCCACCGCGAAAGACCGCACTTTGCATCTCAGCCAGAATATCACCTTCGAAGGCCCCGGGGAGGGCGAGGCGATTGGCAGCCTCAAGCGCGGCGTCAGCCAGCGTCGCCGCCTGGCGTACATAAACAAGCTCAGCCGGGCTCTTCACCGCGCGCTGACGCGTCACGAGATCAGATGCGTCAACCAGCGTGGCAAAACCGTCAAGCGCTGCGACCAGTTTCTGACCATTGAGCGCCGTCAGCCCATAGGCATCAAATTCGACCCCGAGCCGAGCGTTGCGCAATCCCAATTCAGCGAGGATATCTCTCAGTTCCACAGCGGGGTTGGCTTGCGGTCCATCAGTCCAGATACGCACGTCATCGATAACCGACGTGAACTTGGCCTGAAGCCGATCAGCCGAGCGCGTCAACAGGACCATGCGCCCATCGGCGGTGAGCACCAGGCATTGGAAAAACACATAGCCGAACGTGTCATATCCGCTCAGGTAATACATACTCTCCTGGCG
Organism: Raskinella chloraquaticus (SeqCode); assembly: GCF_021731865.1. Lineage (NCBI taxonomy): Bacteria > Pseudomonadati > Pseudomonadota > Alphaproteobacteria > Hyphomicrobiales > Phreatobacteraceae > Raskinella (SeqCode) > Raskinella chloraquaticus (SeqCode). The sequence continues at coordinate 155,946 of NZ_JAKFWN010000024.1, forward strand.
AAACATCAACAGCCCATCAAGGCCGCGCGCCGCCAGCTGACCCCGGGTGATGGCTTGACGGTCGGCAAATTCCTGAACTGAAAAATGAATATTGCGGGCGCGCAACGACATCAATGACCGACCTTACAGATGGCCCGGCAATGGCCCAGGCCAGTTGAAAGAAAGTTAGCGCGCGGTGCCGTGCACGCATCTAGCCCTGACCGCTGTTACCAGCGGTCAGGGGCTTGCGATACTGGCAGGTGAGGTCGACGACCATCACTTGACGGGGCAGGGCATGAGAACCCCGAACCCCGCCGGTTACGTGATATCAGTCAACGCGGCGGATATTGTCAGCAGCCGACTTGCCGGTCCGGCGATCGGGCACGAGCTCATAGGAAATCTTCTGACCTTCGTCGAGGCCATGCATGCCAGCGCGTTGAACGGCGCTGATGTGTACAAATACGTCAGGTCCACCAGCGTCAGGTCGAATGAAGCCGAAACCCTTTTGCGCATTGAACCACTTTACCGTGCCCGTGATCATATCAGTCTTTCCATATTCGCTAACAGGGAAACACGGCACCAAAGAAATGCCGCTTCGTGACGTTTGTGTTGTCGAAGAATGTCGTGAGCGGGCACCCGCGTGATCAGGGGCGCGCAGCCATTTGGTTCAGCCGACACACTCACGCAATGTAACATCAGATTACAGAAAAAACGAGACACATTTATCAGGCGCGCATGACACTAGCGCAGGTGGGACAACCAAAGACCACGAGCAAAAGCACCAGAAAAACGAAACATTCGAGCGCGCAGGCGTTGACGTCGCCGCTCCCGCAGATTGCCACAACAGAACGGCGCAATATCAAATTCGCATAAGATATATTATGGAACATTTTATTATCGCCGCCCTATGACCTTAAGCGGAGGATGCTGCGCCGTTGCGGCATTTATTCGGGCGTTATCCGCATCCCGTCATAGGCCGGCACTACATGCGCTGGCAGGCTGGCGAGTAATTGGCGGTAATCGAGGTCGCTGTGCATGTTGGTGAGGATCGCCTGCTTCGGTTTCAGGCGGTCGATCCATGCGAGCGCTTCATCGAGCGAGAAATGACTGGGGTGCGGCTTGGGCCGCAAGGCATCAATGATCCACACATCAAGATCACTGAGGAGCCCGAGGCTCATATCGGGGATGGCGCTGACATCGGGCGTGTAGGCGATGGCACCAAACCGAAAGCCGAGCGCCGGAATGGTGCCGTGCTGCAGGAGGATGGAGGTAGCGGTGATCGGACCACCCGGGCCGTTGATGACGACGTCGCGATTATGATGGAGCCGCCGGTCGTTGAGGATCGGCGGATAATCACTGCCAGGCGGTGTAGCAAAACAATAGCCAAATCGCAGGTGCAATATTTCGGCGGTTGCCTCGTCGCTGTAGACATCGAGGCGCGAACGCCGCCTGAGCACCAGACCGCGCAGATCATCGATGCCGTGCGTATGGTCGGCGTGCTCGTGGGTGAACAGCACCGCGTCCAGCGCCTCGACGCCGGCATCGACAAGCTGACCATGGATATCCGGCGACGTGTCGACAAGGACGCGGGTTGTGCCGCCCTCGCCACGACGCTCCACCAGGATCGAACAGCGACGGCGGCGGTTTTTTGGCTCAGCCGGATCACAGGCGCCCCAGCCAAGGGCAACACGTGGCACACCGCCTGACGAACCGCAGCCAAGAATGGTTATATCGTAGCTCATGCCGCAGCCACAGAAATAAGCTCGTCCGTTGTCAATTTGGAAAACAAGCGCTCCGTATTGCGGCTGGTCGTCACGGCGAGCGCCTCAAGGCTGATGCCGCGCAGCTCCGCCAGTACCTTGGCTGTCTCGACCACGTAGGCAGGCTCATTGCGCTTGCCACGATATCTGCCTGGCGCCAGATAAGGCGCATCGGTTTCAACCAGGAGGCGGTCTGCAGGCGCCTCACGCGCGATCATGCGCAGTTCATCGGTGTTTTTGAACGTCAATATGCCGGAAAACGAGAGGTAGAGCCCGAGCGCAAGACCGCGCCGCGCCAGATCAGCGCCGCTGGAAAAGCAGTGAAGAACGGCAGTGAACGCCCCCCTGGCATACTCATCTTCCAATATGCTGGCGACGTCGTTATCGGCATTGCGGGCATGAATGACCAGGGGCAGGCCCGTCAGGCGCGCAGCCGCAATATGGGCACGAAACCCCCTCGCCTGCGCCTCGCGCGGCGCCTTGTCGTAATGATAATCAAGACCCGCTTCGCCAATCGCCACCACTTTGGGATGGTCCGCCAGAGCGGCAATGTCGGCTGCCGTGATGCCGTCTTCCTCGCCGGCATTGTGCGGATGAGTGCCTACCGAACAGAATACGCCGGGATGGCGCTCGGCAAGCGCCAGCAATGCCGGAAAGCGCCGCACCCTTGTGTTGATCGTGATCAGACGGGTCACCCCATTTGCGCCAGCGCGCTCCAGAACACCGGCGATGTCATCGGCGAAATCAGGAAAATCAAGATGGCAATGGCTGTCGATCAGCTTCAACGCGATGTGCCTCCCTCGCTCTCCTCGACATAGCGCGGAAATATGCCGTGAGGTACAGGCAGAGCCGTGCCGCCTCTAAGGGCATGCCCCTGCCCCAGCGAAGCAAAACTGCGCTCCTCCGGCGCCACTGCCAGCAAATCCAGCAAGGCGCCAGCTGCGGCCGGCACCACCGGCTGCACCAGAATGGCGATCACACGCAACACTTCAGCCGTCACCCACAGCACGCTGCCCATGCGCGCCGGATCGCTTTTGCGCAATGCCCACGGCTCGGCTGCCGCAAAATAACGATTGGCGTCGGCCACCACCGCCCACACCGCATTGAGATAGGTGTGGAGGGCAAAATCCTTCATCGCCGCGCGCGCCGCGCCAGGCAGGGCGTAGGCCGATGCGAGGATCGCTTCATCGGCAGCCGTCAACGGACCGGGAGGCGGCAGCACGCCGCCGCAATTCTTGGCGATCATCGACAGCGAGCGTTGCGCCAGATTGCCCAGATCATTGGCAAGATCGGCATTGAGCCGGTTGACGATCGCCTCATGGCTGTAGGTACCGTCCTGGCCGAAGGCGACCTCGCGCAGGAAGAAATACCGCACCGCGTCGACGCCGTAACGCGCGACGAGGTCAAACGGGTCAACGACGTTGCCAACCGATTTCGACATCTTCTCGCCACGTACATTGAGAAAACCATGACCAAAGACACGCTTGGGCAGCGCCACGCCCGCTGACAGGAGGAAGGCTGGCCAGTAGACTGCGTGGAAACGCACGATGTCCTTGCCGATGATATGCACGTCGGCCGGCCAGTACCGTGCCCTCTCCCCGCCTGCCAGCGCTTCCACCCCGGTCAGGTAATTGGTCAACGCATCAATCCACACATACATGACGTGCTTTGGCGCCCCCGGCACCGGCACGCCCCAGTCAAACGTCGTGCGCGAGATCGACAGATCCTGCAGACCCGACTTTACGAACGAGACGATCTCGTTCAGCCGACTCTCGGGCGCGATGAAATCGGGATGGTCGCGATAATGAGCCAGCAGCCGGTCGCCGAATGCCGACAGGCGGAAGAAGTAACTCTCCTCCTCCACCCATTCAACCGGCGTACCGCTGGCCGAACGGCGGATCCCGTCGTCATGCAGTGTCGTTTCACTTTCATCGTAATAGGCTTCATCACGAACCGAGTACCAGCCCTTGTAGCTGTCGAGATAGATATCACCGGCCGCTTCCATGCGTTTCCACAACGCCTGCGAGGCCGCGTAATGGCGCGGCTCGGTCGTGCGGATGAAAGCGTCATTCGAGACGTTGAGCGCGCGTCCCATCTCGGCAAAGCGCGCCGCGTTGCGATCGGCGAGCGCCTGCACCGGAATGCCCTCGCGGGCAGCAGTCTGGAGCATTTTCTGCCCATGCTCATCAGTCCCTGTGAGGAAAAAGACATCTTTTCCCTCCAGCCTCATGAAGCGGGCAATCGCGTCGGTTGCCAGCAATTCATAGGCATGGCCGATGTGCGGCGGACCATTGGGATATGAGATGGCGGTAGTGATGTAGAAGCTGTTCGACATACCCAACTCCTCGCGTTGCCAAGGGCGGCTGTCAAGCGGCTCTGTGTCTGGGGCCTGACCCTAGAGCGCGCGCTGCAATTCCTCCAGATAGGCGATAATCATATGCCGACGCGGCAGGTTGAAGGTGGTGCCGGAAGCAAACTGGGCGTCCGCGAATTGACCGACCGCAGCCAGGCGTGCGGCGCGCTCACTTCCATCAGTTCGACGTGTCAAGCTCGCTGCCCTGGTTGCAATAAATCCGCTGAGAGTTTCACGAAACAGGCGAAACGCGTCATCCTTGGCGCGCCCCTCGAGGCGGTCACTGAACGCCGCCAGATCGCGTGCGCTCATCGCTCCCAGATTGTCAAAAAGGCGGTCCATATCATCAACAAGCTCAAGCCAGTTCTTGGCGATAAGCCGTAAAGCTCTGCCGGGCGATCCATGACCATAGCGGATGCTTGCGGCAACCACGTCGCTCGCAGCCGACGGCAGCAGCGCCGTCACGGCCTGCTGCATCGCGCCATCTGACAGAGGCGCCAGCGTGAGACGGCGACACCGCGAGCGGATGGTCGCCTGAACTTTTCCCGGTCGATGCGCCAGCAGGAAAAAGAGCACGCGGTCCGGTGGCTCTTCGATGGTCTTCAAAAGCGCATTGCCGCAATAATCATTGAAATCGTCGACCGTATCGACGATGACCACCCTCCATCCATCGCCGGTCGACGTGGTAACGACGCGTTGCATGGCCTTGCGGACATCCTCCACCCTGATCTGAGGACGGATGACGTTGCGCTTCTGATCAATGGCCCGCCTTATCACCACCAGGTCAGGATGAGAGAGCGTTGCAATAGCCTGATCGACATCTCTGCGTCGCTCCGGCGCAATACTTTGCGCAAGGACGTGGCGCGCCAGACGAAAGGCGAGCGTCGCCTTTCCAACCCCTTCCTCGCCACCAATCAGCCAGGCGTGCGCCAGCCGGCCGGCATTGAACGATGTGAGGAAGGATTGCTCTGCCTCGTGATGACCGAAGAGCAGCTGATTGGCGCGCGGCAGCGCCACATCGGCGATCGCGTCCACATCCTCTGGCAGGACAAAATCACGTGTCACGCGTGGACTGCCATTGTCCGGGCTGCCAGCACACCTTCAACCAGCCCCCAGGCTTCAGCGCCAAGCTTGTCTTTGCTCTGCGCGGCATCAAGGAGCCGGCATCGCTGCGGATTGTCCCTGGCGATCTGGCGGAAAGCCTCGCGCAGCTTCACATGAAAGGCTGAACCTTCATCTTCGAAACGATCCCCGGTGCCAGCCCGTTGATGCCGACGCGCTACCGCGTCGTGTGGATCAATGTCGAGGATCAGCGTGAGGTCGGGACCGGTTGAGCCGATCGCCACGCGCTCAAGCGCATGGAGAATGTCATGATCAAGACCGCCAGCGATCCCCTGATAGGCTCGCGTTGAATCACTGAACCGGTCGCAGATAACGAGGGCGCCGCGCGCCAAAGCGGGGCGAATAACCGCGCGCACGTGATCAGCCCGCGCGGCCGCAAACAGCAGCGCTTCGCCGAAGGCGCCGAAGCGCTTTGCAGCCCCGGAGAGAACGACGTGACGAACCGCTTCCGCGCCCGCCGTGCCGCCAGGCTCACGTGTCACCACAACGTCAACGCCATCCGCCCGCGCCCGCTCGGCCAACCCGCGGGCAAGAGTCGACTTGCCAGCCCCCTCGCCTCCTTCGAGCGTAAGGAAGACGCCGGGACGACCACGCAATGTCGGTTTCACGAATGTCTCCGAAACAGGCTCTTCACCAGCTCCCACGCCCCGTCCACGGCCTTGCGCGGCAGTGAGCCATGGCCGATATCTTCCGCCGTGATCAGCGTCCGCTCCGTTGCCAGAACCGAACCGTTGTATATCTGCAATTTTGCCACTTCCTGACCCTTGGCGATGGGTGCGCGCAGCGGCCCGCTGTAAACGACGCGCGCTCTCAGATCGCGCGGATCAGCCTCGCGCGGCACCAGGACGCGGACATCGTCCCTGGGCGTCAGCGCCACATAGCCGCTTGCGCCGCCGAAGACGCGCGCCTCGCCGACGATATCGTCTTTGGCAAACAGCATCCGGCTGCGGAAGGACCGGAACCCCCATTCGATGAGCTTGCGCGATTCACTTGCTCGCTCCTTGCTGTTTTTGAGGCCGTTCACCACCACGACCAGACGCTGCCCGTCGCGCCGGACCGATCCGACAAGCCCGAAGCCCGATTCGCTCGTTGAGCCCGTCTTGAGCCCATCCGCTCCCGGCACTTCGCGCAACAACGGATTGCGGTTCTCCTGCGCCTTGCGCACATTCCACTGAAACTGTTTCTCCCCATACCAGGGGTAAAATTGCGGATAGGTTTTAATGATGTGAACGGCAAGCCGTGCCAGTTCCCGCGTTGTCATCCGCGTCCCCGGATCGGGCAGTCCGGTCGAATTGGAGAAGATTGACTGCGTCAATCCGAGTTCGCGCGCCCGTTTTGTCATGCGCGACGCAAAGGCCGCCTCGTTACCGGAAAGGCCCTCAGCCAGAACGATGCAGCCATCATTGGCCGAAACGATGATCGCACCTTTCAGCAAATCCCCAACCTTGATGCGGCTGTTGAGCTGGGCAAACATGGTGGAGCCGCCGGAGGGCGCACCACCGGTGCGCCATGCATATTCGCTGACAGAAAATTCCGTATCAATGGTAAGGCGGGCATTGGCGATTTCGTTGAAAATGACTTCCTGTGTCATCAACTTGGCCATCGAGGCGGGCGCCATGAGCCGGTCGGCGTTTTTCTCATAGAGGACGGTCTGCGTATCGGCGTCGACCATGATGGCGAATTCAGCGCTGGTGTCGATACCGCCGGCTGGGGCAGGCGGACCTGCGGCAATGGCCAGCGCCGGCGCAACGAGAACACCCCACGACAACGTCACGAGCCGGGCAACCGCTGAAAGGCGCGTCAGCTTAGATCGATTCATTGACCCCCCGGTACCCACCATTTGCCAAGGTACCAAGCCTGGGTAGCGGCGGCAATCGACGTTCTACTGGTTTACAACGGCAATATGCGTGCCGATACAGCGCCCAGTTTTCGCGCACTCTCGACGGCCTTTTCAGCCGCCGGCTGACCGAACAGAGGCGCGAGCCGCACCTGGTAAAAGGTGATGCCGCTGACATTGACAGGGTCGACCACCGCTTGCCCCAGGGGGGACAGACCATCGCGGATACGAAATGCTTCGGCTGGATCGCGGAACGACCCCGCATTGACGCCGAATATGAGCCTTTGACCGCCCTTGCGCTCATGATCCCCCGACAGCACCGCCGGCGCGGTTGAAGCGAGGATCACCGGGGCGTTGACAGGCGCTGCCAGCGCCGGAACGGGCGGTTGGGGTGTGGCGGCCAGCGGTGCCGGCCGGGGCGCCGATGTCGGGACAAACGCACCAGCCGAGGCAAGCTGCACCGGCTCCTCACGCGGGCGTGGTTGCGGCAAGGGCGCCAGCGTATCGGCGAGCGCCAGCTGGATCGGTGATTTCTGCCCGACCGGATGGACCGCCCAGTCGGGAATGGGGGCTAGCCGCGCAACCTCCTGCGGCGGCACCGGCACACCATTGGCCTTCACCGTCGTCACCAGCCAATCATCATTGCCATCAAGCGGCGCTGCGCCGACATACGTGACCCGCACACGGGCAACACCGCGACCATGGAAATCGAGGAGTTGGGCAGAGCGTTTCGACAGATCGATAATGCGATCGCTGTGAAATGGACCGCGATCATTGACGCGCACGACAACCGAACGCCCGTTCGTTGTATTGGTCACACGGACGTAAGAGGGCAGCGGCAGCGTGCGATGGGCCGCGCTGAAGGCATGCATGTCGTAGACTTCGCCATTCGCGGTCCGCCGCCCGTGAAAATCATCGCCGTACCAGGACGCGACCCCGGCCTCATCATGGCTTGGATCGAATTTGGGCTGATAGGATTTGCCACGGACCTTGTAGGCCTTGCCGACACGGTAGACCCCTCCCCCGCGCGGCACCGGCGTGCCCGGCTCAACGACACGCTTGCTGGCGGCAACGCCGTATTCGCTCGGAGAGAAGCCTTTTTTTGCTGTTTCCTGACGGGCTGGATTGGAACATGCCGCAAGCGTCAGCGCGATCATGGCAACAGAACAGCCCGCCATAGCGCGCCGTCGGGACTGCAAAGACATTCTGATAAAACCAATCACGCAAAACACCCGAACGCGCGCGGCTCCGTGACGGATGAAGCCCGCTGTCACGAAAATCGACCTGAAGTGATTACAATTCGGTTAATCAAGCCGGCATCTTTACGAATCGCGAAACGACCGGCAGATGAGATGGCTCAGCAAATTGACAAATTTGCGTCCGACAAGCCTTAGCTACCGATGCGAGCCAGCCCCTTGAGCCCATCATCGCGGTGCCAGGACAGCTGCCCGTCATCGCGTTGGTAGAGGCGGAAGCAGAAGCGTTTGCCATTCTCATATGTCTGCCATTGCTGGCAGAGCTGATCACCACTCACCCACCATTTACCCTCATCGCTGACACGCGCGAAAATGCCAAGGCCGGCAGCTTTGCCGGTGCCGTCAACAACGCCGCCAGGGCGGTAATAGAGTGGAAATTCACCGCCAGCGGGTACTTTTAGATAGATCCGGCGCCCTTCTATGAGGGGTTTGATATCGCGACCCGAAATGGGTGTGTCGCCCGGCGACTGCGCAAAGCCTGCCGTCGCAAGAGCAAAAATGCCGAGCACCGCGCAAACCCGAAAACGCATCACATCCTCCCTCTTCTGCAGTCATCCTACGACACCAGTCCCGCATTGGATGTTGTGCTTGATCCGGCGGGCACCACTCGATTTTTTACAGCCTCCAATCCAAAATTAACCATTCTTCAGCAAATTCAAGCGATTGATCATCATTAAAAATCGACCATTCAAAATAAGGATGAGGTTGCGAATGTTAAGTCTGCTGTCGCGGTTGAATCTGACGGCCAAATCACTTCTGTGCGTGTTTTTTCTTCTCGCGACATCCGCAGTGATGTCGGCCAGTCTTGGTTGGTACATGCTCATGCAGTCCAACGTCGATCGCGCCAGAATGGAAGCCGAGACCAATCTGCGGACGCTGACAGTTCAGCTCCGTGATTCCTATCCGGAAGCGAAGATCAGTTTTGAGGGCGCGCGGGTAGCCGAGGTGCGGATGTCGAAACTGCCGGACTTCGCTGATCACGGCATCGTTGACGACACCACCTTGTCGGTCGGGGGCACTGCGACGATCTTCCTGGTGGACGATAAAGGCACCTTCATTCGCCGCACGACCAATGTCAAAAAGGAAAATGGCGACCGGGCTGTCGGCACCGCTTTGGCGCCCGATCATCCCGCGCAAGCCTTTGTGAACCAGGGAAAGCCGTATTACGGTCCGGCAGTCCTGTTCGGACGCTCCTTCTATACTGCCTATCAGCCGTTCCTGGGCGAGGACGGCAAGGTCAAGGGCATCCTCTATGTCGGCGTCCCCACCGAGAAATTTTCCGAGCAATTATATGCGCTCATGTTCAACCTCGGATTGTTCAGCCTCTTCAGCATGGCGATCATGGCCGTGGCGACATTTGTCATGGTGCGCATCGGGCTGAAGCCGTTGCTGTGCGCGACAGACGCAGTGAAAGAAGTGGCCGCTGGCAATCTCGACATAAAGATTGAACACACCAGCCGTGCTGATGAAATCGGTGCGCTCGTGAGAGCGGTCAGTGTCCTGCGCGACAAGGCGTTATCGGCTCGTGCCACTGAAGGCGACCGTCTTGCAGACGCCGAAAAGCGCGGTAATCGTGCCAAGGAACTCGACGACGCCATTCACGAATTTGAAGCGAACATGACCCGGCAGATCCGCGAAACTCAACAGGTCGCTCGCAACATTCTGCTCAACCGCAACGAGCTGAGCAACGCCGCCACAGCCGTCAACGATACAATCGGGTCGGCAGCCGGGGCGACAACGCAAGCGGCAAACAGCATGGAGGCCGTCGCCAACGCCGCCCAGCAGCTCGGTGCCTCCATCGGCGAGATTGCCCACCAGACATCATCCTCCTCGCAAGTGGCGCAGAAGGCGGTGCAGGAAGCAGAAAATACATCGAACCAGATCGGTCAGCTGGCCGAAGCCGCCCGCAAGATCGGTGATGTCGTGCACATCATCAACGATGTCGCCAACCAGACCAATCTGCTGGCGCTGAACGCCACGATCGAGGCGGCGCGCGCGGGCGAAGCCGGCAAGGGCTTTGCGGTGGTGGCCTCCGAAGTCAAGCAACTCGCGGGTCAGACCGCCAAGGCGACCGAAGAGATCGCCGCACAGGTCAACCGCATGCAGCAGGCCACCGGCCAGACCGTGGACGCCATCGGCTCTATCGGCGAGACGATCGGAACCATGAAGCAGATCGCGACCGCCATCGCTGCCGCCGTCGATGAGCAGCAGGCATCCACAACCGAAATCGCCCGCGCCATCGATGACGCAAGTGGCCAGACGAGCATCGTCAAAACGTCAATCGGCAATGTCGTGTCCGGCGCCCAGTCGACCCAGAATTCCGTGACCTCGCTCGGCAAGACATCCGAGCAATTGTCGGCCTGTGCGGAAAATATAGATGCCGCACTCAATGCCTTCATCAAGCGGGTGCGTGTCGCCGCCTGAGGCGGCACCGTCATCTGCTGGGCGCGTGGGCAAAATCGCGCTTTCATCAGCGCGCCAACGCCGCTATGAACGGCGCGGCAAGGAAGGGTGGCCGAGCGGTTTAAGGCAGCAGTCTTGAAAACTGCCGTGGGCGCAAGTCTACCGTGGGTTCGAATCCCACCCCTTCCGCCATTACCTTCAAATGAAGCGTCTTTCGACTCGCTGCACGGCAGCAGATAGCGCAACGTTTCAAAGGCTTTGCCGCTACGACCTCTGCACTTAACAGCCAACGAATTCAGGGTCGCGTTCTCC